>NZ_BAAASZ010000010.1:0-49317 GCF_039533145.1 Streptomyces macrosporus | reverse complement strand
GCCTGGCGCACCCCCCACCCCACCCCCGACCCCGACACCACCCTCCACCACGTCCTCACCACCCTCCTCCACCTCCCCTGACCCCCACACCCAGCCGCTCGGTGGTGACGATCCGGCGGAAACGGTCTCCTCGTCCCCCTTCGAGGAGTTCGGCCGCCCGGATCCCGGGGAACTCCCTGCGGTGCCCGGGCGGCGGACCCGTCGAGCGGCATCGGCGCTCCGCGTCGGTGTGGCCGCTCCCCCGCTCGGGTGGTTCCATGCTCTTGTGCGACGGTCCGGGGAAGCGGCAAGGGAGGTGTCCGGTTGTGGCGCACGCCGGGGGGACCGGTCCCCGCCCCGCTCGGGTCCTGGTGGTCGGGGACGTGCACGGCGAGTTCGGAAGGCTCGCCGCGTGGTCGGCCGCCGTCCGGCGGCACCACGGCCCGCTGGGCGCCGTCCTCGCCGTCGGCGACGCCGAGGCCAACCGCGACGAGGCCGACGCGGCGGGGGTGCACAACCCCAAGGCCCGCGGAGGCGGCGAGTTCCCCCTGGTCGCCGACGGGCGACTGGAGTTGGGCGCCCCGCTGTACTTCATCGGCGGCAACCACGATCCCTGGCCCTCCCTGGACGCGGCGGGGCCCGGCCGGTGGAGCGACGCGGCGCGCTTCCTCGGCCGCGCGGGCGTCGCCGACGTCGCGGGCTTCCGGGTGGCGTTCCTGTCGGGCATCCACGCGGCCCGTGTCACCGACGTCCCGGGCGCCCCGCGGAAGACGGCCAAGGACCGCACGTACTACACGGCCGAGGAGGTGGAACGGGTGGCGCGGGAGGCGCACCGGGCGGGGCCGGTCGACATGCTGCTGACCCACGACCGGCCCTCCGGCATCGCCGGACCCGGCCGTGGCCATGTGGGCCGCCCCGAACTGCGGACGCTGTGCGAGCGCGTCAGGCCGCGGTGGCACTTCTGCGGCCACATGCACCACCGCCGCCGGGCGACCGTCGGGCCGACGGAAGTCGTCTGTCTGGGCCACATCCGGAACGGACCGGCCGCGCTCGCCCTCGTCGAACGCGGACCCGACGGGCGCCCCGTGCTCGTCGGGAACGTCACCGGTACGGACGGCTGACGGACTCCGGGCGCCCCGAGGTCCGCCTCGCCGTGTCTCCGGAACGGTGCGTCCCTTCCGGCAGCGTGCGGAACACTCCCCCGCCCGCGCGCGGAACGGGCCGGCCGCGGTCGCGCTCGTCAGGTGGTGTAGTCGGCGTTGAGCTTCACATAGTCCTCGGTGAGGTCGCAGCCGTAGACGGTGAACGCGCCGTCGGCGATGCCCAGGTCGATCCGGATGATCACTCCGTCTCCGGAGAGGTACGCGGCGGTCTCTTCGAGCAGGGCGTCGTCGGGCTCCTCGGGGTACATGGCGAAGTCGCCGAACCGGATGCGGACCCTTTCCGGTTCGATGTCGGTCTCCTGGTCGAGCTTGCCGATGGCCATGGCCACGCGGCCCCAGTTCGGGTCGCCGCCGTGCACGGCGGTCTTGACGAGGGGGGAGTTGACCACGCTCTTGCCCACCCGCTTGGCCTGGGCGTCGTCGCGCGCGCCGGTGACCTGGACCTCGATCGGCTTTCCGGCGCCCTCGCCGTCCGCGGCGATGTCCCGCACGAGGTGCAGGGCGCACTCGTACAGCGCCCGCTCGAAGGCGGCCGGGTCGACGGCACCGGCCAGGCCGTTGGCGAAGATCGCCGCGGTGTCGCTGGTGGAGGTGTCCGTGTCGATGCTGAGCGCGTTGAAGGTCCGGTCCACCACGCGCCGGAACACGGCGTCCAGGTCGTCGGCCGGGAGGTCCGCGTCGGTGAAGAAGAACGCCAGCAGCGTGGCCATGTTCGGCTCGATCATGCCCACGCCCTTGGCGATGCCGGTGAGGACGGCCCGGCCGCACCGGACCGAGAAGCGCTTGGGCCGGGTGTCGGTCGTCATCATGGCCTTGGCCGCCGCGTCGAAGTCCGCCTCGGGGAACGGCCAGGCCAGGGCGTCGAGCCCGGCCCGGATGCCGTCCATCGGGTAGGGGCGGCCGATCACGCCGGTGGAGGCGATGACCAGGTCCTCGGGTTCGATGCCCACGATCTCGGCGACCCGGCGGCGCACCTCCGCGGCGTGCTCGGCTCCGGCGCGTCCGGTCGCGACGTTCGCGTTGCGGGACAGGACGACCATGCCGCGACCGCTGCGGCGGGACGCGGCCTCACGGCTGAGGACGACGCTGGGGCCGGCGAACCGGGACCGGGTGAAGACGGCCGCGGAGCGGGCGGGCACCTCGGAGACGACGGCCGTGAAGTCGTCCTCGACGTCCTTGAGTCCCATGTTCTTCGACACGCTGCGAAAGCCCTGCGGAGCCATGTCTCCCGTGTGCATGGGCGAGGTTCCTCCCTCGGTCGGACGGCGGCCCCGGTCACCGGGCCGGCCTTGCCCATACTGCATGACAATGCGGATCTCCGTACATGTTTTCTCCACAGGGAAACCTGCGGTGAGGCGTCACGGGACAAATATCCGGCCGGAGCGGCTAGTTGGCCACCTGTCGGCCACACAGGGTGGCATCCCATGCCTGCGGGATGCATAAGTATTCCCTGCGTCCGGTGGCCGGTGCTCCGCCTCGCGCCCCCGGGCGGCCGAAGCCGCGGCCGGCGGCACGGTCGAAGCGGTGTCTACACGTCGTGCCCGTGGGCGGCGAGCCATCGGTGGACCGCCGCCTTGTCGGCGACGCTGACGCGCACCGGGCCGTCGGGGGCGGGCCCCTCGTCCTCGTTGAAGCCGGTGTCGGTGACCCGGGCCGTGACCCAGTCCGCCAGCTCCCGGGCGGTGTCGGGCGACAGACGGCGACGCTCCCACTCCTGCCTGGCCCGCCCGGCCGCCCGTGCGTCGTAACCGGCCGCCTCCTCCAGCCACACCGGTACCAGGCGTTCGACAACCCGCTCATCCGCCGAGGCGGTGGCGGGCGTGCGTGCGGAATCGTTCATGACGGAACGGGTGACCGGTCGGGCCCGGTGCCATGTCCGCCCGGCCGGCCTCGCGCGGAGCGGCGTCGCCCGGCGCGCGGCATCCGTCACCCGTCCGGACGCGTCGACTCGACGGCGGGCGGCGGGGGCGCCATCGCCCAGCGGATCGTCCGGGTCAGCACCTGACCGGCCGGCGGGACGGCGATCTCCTCGATCACCGGGAGGTGCGGCAGCCGCAACGGCTCGCGGGCCCAGCGGGGCAGCAGGGCCACGGCGGCGGCGGTGAGCACGGCGTACGGCGGGCGGGCGACCCAGGGCAGCGGAGGGTGGAGGAGCAGGAACCGGGCGGCGTCCCGGGCCTGCGGGGTGGCCCGCAGTTCGGGGCGGTAGCCGTCGAGCCGCGCGGCGAGTTCGGCCTGGTCCCGGGGCGGGTCGTGCACGCCGAGCGCCTCGGCCACCCGGGCGGCGTCCGCGACGTATCCGTCGTACGCGGCGTCGTCCAACCGTCGGGCTCCGTAACGCCGGTGGGCGCGCAGGAAGCTGTCGACCTCGGCGGCGTGCACCCAGCCGAGCAGGTGGGGATCGGACGCGGCGTACTCCTCGCCGTCCGGGGTGGTGCCGTGCACCCGCCGGTGGACCGCCCTGACCCGCTCGACCGCCCGCCGCGCGTCCTCGGCGGTGCCGAACGTCGTCACCGCCAGGAAGGTGCTGGTGCGCTGCAACCGGCCCCAGGGATCGCCGCGGTAGCCCGAGTGTCCCGCGACCGCGGCCATGGCCAGGGGGTGCAGGGACTGCAGCAACAGCGCTCGCAGGCCGCCCACGAACATGGACGCGTCGCCGTGCACCGTTCGGATCGGCCGGTCGGGCCCGAACCACCGGGGTCCGGGGGTGTCGTGGATGCGGGTCCGGGTGGCCTGTCCCCGCGGCCCCGCGACCCGGGCGAACAGTTCCGTGCCCAGTCGGCGCCGCACCACACCGAGGCCGGGAATGTTCGGTATGCCGGTTTCCACGCTCGCCACTCTACGCCTCCGTCCGGGCCACCGGACGAGCCGTCGGACGGGCCCGCGGAGCCGCGCCTCCTTCCGTCGCGCGGAGGTCGGGGCGGCTCCGGAAGGCGTCGGAGCGTGCGGCGGGACGGTCCTTCGGGGGGTCGTCCATGCGCGTGTCCGAGGTGTTCCCGGAGGTCCCGCGGGGCATCGATGGGTGTGGAGCACACTGGTGGCGGGAGTGCCACGAGGGGTGTCACAGGGATTCGGGGGTCACCGTGCGTCTGCTGTACGACACCGCGTCCGACCTGGACCATCTCGCCCGGCGGCACCGCGACCGCCTGGCCGGAGCCGCCGCCTGGCCGGAGGTCGGCCCGGAGGGAGACCTGCTGCATTCCTCCACCGGAGGCGGGCCGGCGCAGCCCTTGGAGCAGATCTGGGTGGGCCGAGAGGACGACACGGGAGGCTGGGTGGTCATCGAGGCCACCGGGGACCGCGGTCGCGCCTGCGTCGCCGACACCATCGAAGAGGCCGCGGCCGTCTACCGGCAGTGGGTCCGCGAGTACGTCGCCCGACTGCACGTGCTGTTCGAGTACAGCGACGTTCCCGGCTGCGGTCGCAACCAGTACTACGGCACGGGCGGGCGGGCCGTCGGCTGAGCCGGGGCGGACGGGACGCCGCCGCACGATCGCGGGGCACCCCTCCCACGGGATCTCCCGGGGCGCGGGCGGCGCTCCCGTGTCGATCCGCGCGATCGTCGCGCGCCCCCGCTCGGGCGGCGGACTTCTCCGGGGGTGGGCCCCGAGCGACGAACTTCGCCGCGCCCGGCCGACCCCGACCCCGACCCCGAGGGATTGAAAGAATTCAATCGGAGGCGCGAGCCCGCACCCCGCCGGCCGTCGCTCCGGTCGCGGGGGTTCGTTCGGGCGCCGACCCGCGTCGTCCCTCGTCTTCCCTTGCCCAACGCCCACTTGTCGTCCGCCGTCACGAACGCGATCGACCGGATGGTTGCCGACGACGTCTTGACGGTCTCCGGTGGGGCAGTCATCTTTGATTCGTTTCAATCACTGTCAGAAGCCCGGTGTCCCTTCAGGTCACCGGTGTGGCGCGCGCTCCCCGGCGGCAGGCGGGGCGGCGCACCCCGGGCACCCCCTCCGCACAGGACGAAGGAGTCCGCGTGACATCCGCGCAGAACACGCAGCCGACCACCGGCGGCCCCCCGACCGACGACGGGAAGATCACCCGTCGGCAGTGGAAGTGGACGGTCCTGGCCGGGATGGCCTCCTACCTCGACGCGGGCTCGATCGTCGCGATCAGCTCCGGCCTGGCGCTGTTCCAGGCCGAGTACGGCCTGTCCGACAACCTCACCGGCGCGCTGTCCGCCATCGGCCCCAACGCCATCGGCGCGGCCATCGGCGCCTTCGTCGGCGGACGGCTCGGCGACAGGCTCGGACGCAAGCGCATCTACCAGTACGACCTGCTGGTGTACGCGGCGGCCATCCTGCTCATCGCCTTCGCGACGGGCCCCGTGATGCTCTTCGCGGGCACCTTCGTCGTCGGCCTCGCCGTCGGCGCGGACGTGCCCACTTCCCTGGCCCTGGTCGGCGAGTTCTCCCCCGCCGGAGCGCGCGGCAGGCTGCTCGGCTTCACCCAGGTGAGCTGGAGCCTGGGCCCGGTGGTCGTCCTGCTCCTGGCCTGGGCGCTGTCGGACTTCGGGCTGCTGGGCATCCGCATCGTCTTCCTGTCGCTGTTCGCGGTGGCGATCCTCACCTACGCCCTGCGCAGGGGCATGGTCGAGTCGGCCACGTGGCAGGCCGCCGCGCGCTCGGGGGCGGCGGCCCGGGTCCGGGTGCGCGACCTGTTCAGCGGCCCGAACCTCCAGGCGATGCTGCTCACCGGCGGGATCTACCTGTTCTGGAACCTCGCGGCCGGCACCAACGGCGCGTTCACCCCGTACATGATCAAGACTCTCGGCGCGGGCGGCCAGGCCACCGGCGTGCTGCTCTCCTGCGCGAGCTTCGCCCTGGTCATCGTGGGGTCGGTCGCGTTCTACATGCGGCTGTCCGACCGCAGCCACCGGCACCGTCAGGTGATGTGGATCGTCGGCTCCGTGATGCAGGTCGCCGCGTACGCGGTGTTCCTCTTCGCGGACTTCACCATCCCGGTGATCGTCTTCAACGTGGTCCTCTTCGGCGTCGGCCAGGCCCTGGCCGGAGAGGCGGTCTACAAGACGTACAGCCAGGAGCTCTTCCCGACCATGCTGCGCGGCACCGCCCAGGGCATCACCTTCGGCACGTCCCGCGTCGTCCTGGGCGTCTGGTCGTTCTTCGTGCCGACCCTCGCGGCGACCGGCATATCCACCGTCGCGGCCTTCCTCACCGCGTCCCTGGCCGTCTGCGCGGTGATCGGGCTCTTCCTGCCGGACACCACGGGGAAGTCCCTGGAACAGGTCGAGGCCGAGCGGTCCGCCGCCCGCGCCTGACCGCCGCGGCCGGGCCGGCCTCAGCCGGGCTGGTCGTTGTCCTTCAGGGACCCCCAACCGTGCCAGCGGTCGACCTCGATGCGGGCGCTGAATCGGCGACGGTCCCGCTGGGGGTACCGCTTCCCGAGGTAGTGCTGGGCCAGTCGGTCGATGTCGACCAGCCCCTCGTCCTCGCGCAGTTCGACGACGCGGCCGATGAGGGTGACGTGTGTGTACCAGTCGCTCTCGTCGAGCACGGTCAGCGTGACCCGGGGGTCGTTGCGCACGTGCTGGAGCCGTTTGCGGCTCTCGTCCATGTTGACCAGCACCCGGCCGTCCTCCCACAGGTACCAGGTGGCGGTGGAGACCGGCTGGCCGTCCGACCGCAGGGTCGTGATCACGGCCGGGTTGGCCTTCTCCACCATGGAGACTGCCGCTTCGGGAAGCGGGGGTTTCGACATGTGCGGCTCTCCTCGACGCGTTGCCGTTCGCCATGCGGTCGGCGTCCTCGCCCCTCATGATCACACGGCGTCCCGGCGCCCGCGACCCGGTGGCATCCGTCCTCGACGGACGCGGCGGCACGTGCGGCGGCGCCGTCGGTGCGGTCGGTGCCGTCGGGGTCTCAGGCGAGTTGCGCGCTCTGCAGGGCGGCGTAGGCCCCGCCGCGGCGCAGCAGTTCCTCGTGGGAGCCGATCTCCTGGATGGCGCCGTCCCGCATGACGACGATGCGGTCGGCGTTGCGGACGGTGGACAGGCGGTGCGCGACGACGAAGGTGGTGCGGCCGTGGAGCAACCGGCCCAGGGCCTGTTGGACGAGCGCCTCGGAGCGGGTGTCCAGGGCGGATGTGGCCTCGTCCAGGATCAGCACCCGGGGGTCGCGTATCAGGGCCCGCGCGATGGCCAGTCGCTGGCGCTGTCCCCCGGACAGGCGTGCCCCGTTGTCGCCGACCACGGTCTCCAGTCCCTGCGGCAGGCGTTCGACGAACTCCAGGGCGTTGGCGTCGCGCAGCGCTTGGCGCACGGCGTCGTCGTCGGCGTGTTCCATGCCGTAGGCGACGTTCTCGCGGACCGTGCCCTCGAAGAGGATGGACTCCTGGGGCACGACCGAGACGAAGTGCCGGTACGTCCTCAGGTCGAGGTCGTTCATGTCGGTGCCGTCGAGGAGGATCCGGCCGGAGGTGGGGCGGATGAACCCGATGACGAGGTTCAGCACGGTCGACTTCCCGGCCCCGGACGCGCCGACGAGGGCGACGGTCTCGCCGGGGGCGACGGAGAGGGTGAAGTCGCGCACCGCGGGCGCGCCGGCGTTCCGGTAGGCGTAGTGGACCCCTTGGAACTCCACGGCGCCGCGCACCTCGGTCACTTCGGTCTTGCCCGCGTTGTACTCGAGTTCCGGGGCCTGGAGGACCTCTCCGATGGACCGCACGGACTCCAGGCCCTTGGTGACGACCGGGGCCAGTCCCATCAGCGTGCTGGTGGAGTTGGTCAGGGTGGTGAGGAACGCGCTGAGCATCACCACGTCGCCGGGGGTGATGGCCCATATCTCGAAGTACGCGATCAGGGCGGCTCCGCTGAGGAAGCAGATGCCGAGCAGGTTGAGGAAGACCCAGGACAGCGAGGCGAAGCGGCCGTTGAGCAGGTCCAGGCGCCGGCCGGAGTCGAGCACGCGGCGCAGGGTGTCGTCCATGCGCCGCAGGGCGTCGCGCTCCAGGCCGTGGGCGCGGGTGATGGTGATGAGGCGGGTCATCTCGCTCACCCGCGAGGAGAGGTGCTCCACCTCCTGCCGGAAGTCCTCGTTGTGCGTGCGCAGACGGCCGCGCAACCGGGCCACCAGCAGCGCGGCGACCGGCACCACGAGGAAGAAGACCGGCAGGAACTCCGGGGTCCGCACGGCGATGATGGCCAGGCCGCCGATGAGCACGGTGACGGCTCCCAGCCCGATCTCCGCGGTCTGTTGGACCATCTGCTCGACGGTCTCCACGTCGCGGACGACCTTGGTCTGGAGCACGCCCGCGCTCGTCCGCGTGTGGTAGCCGATGGACAACTGCTGCATGCGGGTGCACAGCGCCGAGCGCAGGGCGGTGCCGGTGCGGCGCACGCTGCCGTGGAGGAGGCGGACCCACAGCAGGTGCAGGGGGGTGTTGACGATCAGGATGAGCATCGTCAGCCCGACGCTGCTCCACAGCCGTTCGAGCGGCAGGTGCATCACGACCGTGTCGACGATGGCGGCGGTGACCAGGGGCAGCAGCCAGATCGGACTGTGCTTGACCGTGAAGACCACGAGCGCCGCCGCCAGCCGCCAACGGTCCTTCCGGAACAGGTAGAGGAGGGTGCGGACGGGGTGTTCCCCCCGATAGCGACGGTCGAGCGAGCCTTCGAACGACGCCACGGCGGCGACCCTTTCTCCCGAGGGACACGGCGACGAGGTCTATGACCGTTCACCGACAGTAAGCCCTTACTGATTCTGCCCCAGCGTAGCCCACCCGCAAGCCGTCGAGCCCGACCCGAGGGCGCGACGAGCCCGCGGCGTTGAACGCGCCGCACCTCAATCCCTCTCACGGGAGGCGGTTTACCCGCATACGCCCGGAGGCCGGGGGACGGCGGGTGCGGGGTGACGCCGATGCGAGGTGTCCCCTTTGCCTGAAAGCGCTTTCCCCATTGATCCCGGAGGCGCGTCCCCGTGGCCTCCTCTGGGTCTCGAAGGGCTCGGTCGGGAACCGGTCGCTCGCGGGAGCGTCCGGGCGCGACGCCCCGGCGCGTTCACCGTGCCGGGGGTGGGGCGCGCGGTGACGCCGCGTCGGCCGGAGCGTGCGGAGTGCGCGAGCCGGGTCGTCCAAGGCGGCGGACGTGCGACGGTCCGCCCCGACGATCCGGCGCCCTCCCGGTGTTCGGGTTCAGGCGATCCGGTGGACGAGTTGGCTGTCGAGTTCGTACCGCGCGCCGACGATCGCCAGACGACCGGCCTCCACCTCGGCGGCCAGGTCGGGTTCCGCGGCGAGCCGTGATCGGACGAGCCGTACGTTGGCCGTGATCGTCGCGTCGATACGGGCCGAGCCGCTCTGGTTCCGGTTGATCGCCGGCCGGATCCGTTCGGTGAGGTAGTCGATGTGCGCGGGCGGTCGCTCCCCCGTCTCGTCCGCGTGCACCGCCGCGCTCACCGCGCCGCAGGACTGGTGGCCGAGAACCACGACGAGCGGTATGCCGAGTTCCAGAACGCCGTAGGCGATGCTGCCGAGGACGGCCTCGTCCAGCACCTCGCCCGCCGACCGGACGGTCATCAGGTCCCCCAGCCCCTGGTCGAAGACGAGCTCGGGCGGGACTCGCGAGTCGATGCAGCCGAGGACGAGGGCGAAGGGGCGCTGCCCCAGGACGGCCGCCCTGCGGTCGGCCGTGGTCTCGTGCGGATGGGTCTGGTGCCGCGTGCGCCAGCGTCGGTTGCCCCTGGCCAGTTCGCGCAGCGCGGCGTCCGGAGTCGTCGGCCGAGGATCGTCGACCGTGGTCGCCGCCTCGGCCGGTCGAGCGCCCAGTGCGAGGCCCACGCCGCCGCCGAGCGCCGTGCGCAGCAGGGCGCGGCGGGCCGCCCGGTCGGGTCGGGACGTGGGTATGTCGTCCGGATGCGATCTCACACCGGGAACGTACGTCCGCCCGGATCGCCTGTGCTCGGCTTTGTTCTTCTTTGGTCCGAGGTTGGGTCAATCCTGAACGTCGCCCCGCGGTACGGCGCGTCCGTCGGAACCACGGGTCGGGCCCGGCTCCTCCGACGGATCGGAGGAGCCGGGCCCGTGCCATGGGGCACGCCTGCGGTGCCGTGCGTGCGATCGCGGGTCGCGAGCCTTACCGGTTGTTCCCGCCGCTGTTCTGGCCGCCCTTGCGACCGGCCTCGGCCGCCCGCTGACGGTCGTTGGCGAAGTTGCCACCGCTCTCGTGACCGCCCTTGCGGCCCGCCTCGGCGGCGCGCTCACGGTCGTTGGCGAAGTTGCCGGAGTTGTTGGAGTTGTTGGCCGTGGCCATGACTGCTCCTTTCACTCGCGTCGTGCCAGTGCCTTACGAAGGTGCTGGTGCCCCGTCGACTCACGGACATTCACACCGAATCAGATAATTTCCGGCAGTTGCCGTGTTCCGGTTATTTGACACACCGTCAACTGCCGTCACACAGAAGCCTGTAGACGTTCCTCGCCCCGGCGCCCGACACGCGGACCCCGCGGCGCGCGGCCACTGAACGCGCCCCCGAGACGGTCGGGGGACGGTCGGGCGCGCCGGTGCCCTTCGGCCGGCGGAAACCCCTCCGTGGTCGCCCCTTCCCGACGTCGGACGGCCTCGGCGGCGCCCCGTTTCCCATGGTCGCCACGGGAAACCCGACATGACCGGAAACGCCGAACAACGGAAGGACGATGCGGAAATGGCCGAGATTCCGGAGCAGGAGCTGACCACGCTGTGGGAGGAGTTCCACTCGGTGGTGAACATGACCTCTCGGGAGCTGAACGAGTGGCTCATGACCCGGTCCGCGGGGCAGGACACCGAAGAGCTGCCCGACCAGGCCGGTACGGCGAACGGGCGCCGGGTGCTGGAGATCCTGGGCAAGCGTCGCGTGGACCTCACCGACGACGACGTCCGCGTCATGCGCAAGGTCGTCGACACCGTCACCTCCGAGCGGGGCGTCGACATGGAACCCACCGCGGGCCAGCCCAACTGGCGTCACCGCCTGATGACGTTGGGGCACGATCCGCTCAAGCCCGTCCGGTCCTGACGGAGGCCGGCGTTCCGCCGCTGCGGCGGCGTGCGTCACCGCACGCCGTCCCGTTCCTCTCGCGGGGGACGCGCGGGTCCCGCGGTCACCCGCTCGCGGTGGGCGGGCGCCCGCGGCTTCTCGGCAGGTCCCCGGAACGGAAACGCTCGGAGCCGCCCGCGGAGATCCGCGGACCGCTCTCGCCCCGGAGACTCCGGGGCGAGGTCAGTCCGCGGACTGCGGTACCGGCCGCAACTCGACGGTCGCCGCGCGCTGCGTCTCGGTCACCGCCCCGCTCCGAAGCGGTGACCGCTCCTGGAGGTGCTTGAGCATGACGCCCTCGCGCAGCGCCCACGGGGAGAGGGTGACGGTCTCGATCTCCATGCACCGCATGGCGGTGTGGGCGATCACGGCCCCGGCCAGGGACTGCCGGGCGCGGGAGGCGGAGATGCCGGGCAGGGAGGCGCGTTCCGCGGCGGGCAGGGCCGCGAGCGTGTCCACCGCCGCCGCCAGGTCCTCGCGGGCGATACGGCGCGTGACGAAGGGCCCCCGCTTCCCCGGCGGGGCCCCGCACAGACGGGCCAGTTGCTGGAACGTGCGGGAGGTGGCGACGGCCGTGCGCGGCCCCTCCCAGCGGATCCGGGCCGCCACGTCCCGCAGTTCATGGCGTACGCGGCGGCGCAGTTCCCGCACCGCGCGGGCCGGCGGGGGGTCGGCCGCACCGAGGTACTCGCGGGTCATACGGCCCGCGCCCAGGGGCAGCGAGGCCACGTAGTCGGGGACCCTGCTGCGGCCGAAGGCCACTTCCATCGACCCTCCGCCGATGTCCAGCAGCACCATCGGCCCGGCCCGCCAGCCCATCCACTGGCGGGCCGCCAGGAAGGTCAGCGCGCCCTCCGTCGTGCCCGACATGACGTAGAGGGGCACCCCGGTCTCGCCGTGGACGGCCTGCAGGACCTGGTGGCGGTTGGGCGCGTCCCGGATGATCGCGGTACCGAAGGCGAAGGGGTCTCTCACCCCCCAGCGACCGGCCTCCTCCTTCGCCGAGGCCACCGCCGCCACCAGCCTGGCCACCGCCTGTTCGCCGAGCCGCCCGTCCGGCTCGACGTGCTCGGCGAGACGCAGCCGCCTCTTGGCCGTGTGCACCGGCAACGGTATGTCTCCGTCGCCGTCGGCCACGGCCAGCCGCACCGTATTGGACCCCACATCCACCACCGCCAGACGCATGGAGTGCTCGTGCCCCGGGTCTCCGCCGGACATGCCGTCGCGCTCCGCACGCTCCGAAGCAGAGTCGCCGGCGCGGGAGCGCGTCGAGTGCTCCCGTTTCCCGATGCGCGCCCGGGTTCGACGCTCCGGGGACATCCCCTCGGCACCCACTCAGGAATAATGTTCTATATGTCCGATTTCCTGATGCTCTCGGACCTCGAGGAGCCCAGCGGGCTGCCCCTGGAGGTGTTCGACCCCGCGCCGGTCGGAGTCCTGGTCTGCCGGGGCGAAGAGCACATCCTGACGTACATGAACGCCGCCTACCGGGCGGCCTTCGGGGATCGGCCCCTGGGCACACCCATCCGTCAGGCGTTCGCCGACCTCACCGAGCAGGGTTACCTGGACCTGCTCGACCTGGTGTTCCGGGACGGGAAACCGGTCCGGGTCGCCGCCGCGCCCGTCACCGTCCGCTACGCGCACGGCGGCTTCGAGCAGCGGTACTTCTCGTTCAGCATGTCGAGGATCGCATCGGTCGGGGACGAGTCGGGGGTGCTGATCGTCGCCGCGGAGGTCACCGGGGAGGTCACCGCCGCGCAACGGGCGCGGACCCTGGCCGAGGAACGGCGCCGGGCCCTGCTGCGCTACCGGAGCCTGGTCGCCACCACCACCGAGAAGATCTGGGTGGCCGACCCCGAGGGGCGCCTCGTCGAGGGAAGCCGGGAGTGGGAACTGGTGACGGGGCGCCCCTGGGAGGAGCTCCGCGGCGCCGGATGGCTCGACACCGCCCATCCCGACGACCGCGGGGCCCTGACCGAGGCGTGGTCGCGGGCCGTCGACGAGGTGCCCGACTCGTTCGAGTACGTCTACCGGTTGCGGCACGCCGACGGGACCTACCGGCACTGCGCGCTGCGCGCCGTGCCCGTGCGCGACGCCGGGACCGTGCTGGAGTGGATGGCCACCTGCACCGACATCGAGGAACGGTGGCGGCAGGACCGGCGCAACGGGATCCTCGCCCGTGCCGCCGCCGCGGCGACGGAGTCCGGGAGCGTGCCGGGCGCCTTCGCCGCCCTGGGCCGGGTGGTCGTTCCGGACCTGGCCGACGAGTGCGGCATCTACCTGCTGCCCGATTCCTCCGAGTCGCCCTCCGAGAACACCCTCCTGGTGGTGGAGCGGGTCTCGGCCACCGCCCGCGAGGGGCTTCCGTCCGGGCTGCCACCGCTCCGCAAGGAGCACCTCGACCCCGGCCACGCCCTCGCCCGCGCCGTCCGCGAGCGGCGCCCGATCCACGCCTCCTTCCCGCCGGGCGACGTCCCCGCCGACATCGCCCCGCAGAGCGCGCTGCCGTGGCTGAACCGCGTCGGGGCGCACAGCGGGGTGATCCTGCCGGTCCTGGTCGACGGGACCGTGGCCGCCGTGGCGGCGGCCTTCGTCTGCGGAACCCGCGAGCCGATCGGCGCGGCGGACCGGACCCTGCTGCGGGAGGTGGTCGAGCAGGCCCATGACGCGCTCAGCCACGCACTGCGGTTGCAGCGCACCCAACAGGTCGCGCTGGCCATGCAGCGCAGCCTGCTCACCGAGCCTCCCGACCTCCCGGACCTGCGGATCGCGGCACGGTACCTGCCCAGCCTGTCGGCCGACGAGGTGGGCGGGGACTGGTACGACTCCTTCCGGCTGCCCGACGGTTCCGTCCTGCTGATCATCGGCGACGTGGCCGGGCACGATCTGCGGGCGGCCGTCGCCATGGGCAAGATGCGCAACATGCTCCGCGCGCTCGCCGCCGACCACGCCGACCGGCCCCCCGGGGACGTCGTACGGCGTCTGGACGCCGCCGCGCAGGCCCTCGACCCGGCCGTGGGCACGACCACCTGCGTGGTGGCCCGCGTCCGGAACGCCGGAGAGGGCGGGGGCGCGGAGGGGCCGTGGCGCGTGGCGTACACCGTCGCCGGCCACCCCCCGCCCCTGCTGATCACCGAGGACGGCGACGCCCGTTTCCTGGAGGACGCCCACAGCCCCCTGCTCGGCGTCCTGCCTCCGGACGTCCCCCGCGGCAGCGCCACCGAGGACCTGCCGCCCGGCGGCACCCTGTTGCTCTACACCGACGGTCTGGTGGAGTGTCCCGGCGAGTCCCTCGACGCGGGCCTGGAGCGTCTGCGGCGTCGGACCGCCGCGCTGGCCCGCGAGCCCGTCGAGGTCCTGTGCGACGACCTGGTGGCCGCCACCGTCGGGGGGCGTGACGACATCGCCCTCATCGCCCTGCGCTCCCCCGTCGCGTAGCCCGACCGCCGTCCGGCGCCGTCCGGCCGACGAACCGATCGGATAATCAATGCATTGACCATCTGGTTCGACAGCCGGGACGACATGACCTTCCTGTACGCCCTCGTGCCGCCACCGCCCGCCGATCGGCACGTGCACGGCCCCCGCCCGCCCGCGCGCGACACCTCGACGAGCCGCCCGCTCCGGCCGTCCCCCGTCACGGTCCGTGCCGGGGGAATCCGTACGAGAAACCGGGGGACGCGGTGCGGGGGGTGCTGACGGGCTTCGCGGTGATCGCGGCGGTCATCGCCACCGGATACGTCATCGGACGTCGCGGGCACCTCGGACCCGACGGCCGCCAGGTGTTGACCAGGCTCGCCTTCCACGTGGCCGGCCCCGCCCTGCTGTTCACCACCCTCTCCCGGGCCGACCTGTCGGTGATCCTCTCCGGCCGGCTGCTGGTCACCGCCCTGAGCATGGCCGTCGCCGCCGGGATCTTCGTCGCGGTGGGCGCCGCTCTCCGCTGGGGAGTGGGGCGCACCACCATCGGAGCGCTGTGCTCCGGCTACGTCAACGCCGGCAACCTCGGCATCCCGATCGCGGTGTACGTGCTCGGGGACGCCTCCCTCGTGGCACCCGTCCTGCTCTTCCAGCAGATCGTCGTCACGCCGATCGCGCTGACCGTGCTGGACCTGTCCGGGCAGGGCGACCGGGTCCCGCTCCTGCGGCGCCTGACCACACCGCTGCGCAATCCGATGGCGGTCGGTTCCCTGTCCGGGGTGGCCGTGGCGGCGACCGGCTGGACGGTGCCCGGGCCGGTCATGGCACCGCTGACCCTGCTCGGCAACATGGCCGTGCCCGCCGTCCTGCTGGCCTTCGGCATCTCCCTGTGCGGCGGCAGTCTGCCCTGCCGGGGCGGCGACCGGTACGCGGTGGCGCTGTCGGCGTTCCTCAAGTCCTTCGTGCAGCCGCTGGTGGCGTGGGCGCTGGCGGTGGGGGTCTTCGGACTCCGCGGGTCCGCCGTGCTCGACACCGTGGTGACCTCGGCCCTCCCCGCGGCGCAGAACCTGTTCACCTACGCGTCCCGCTACCGGATCGCCGAGAACCTGGCCCGCGAGTCCATCCTGCTGTCCACCATGGCGTCCGTGCCGGTGCTCGTGGTCATCGCGGCACTGCTGGGCTGAGGGGCGGGCGCCGCGGGCCTCCCCGTGCGGCTCGGCGGCGGCCGCCGAGCCGCACGGGGAGGGTACGGCCTGTCCCGTCCGTCGGCCCTTCTGCTCGACCTTGACCCGGTCGATCTCCAACCGCACGCCGCGCAGCCCTTGCGGTGGCGCGCTCTCAGCTTCAGGGTGCCGCCGCCCACGGCGATGGCGTCGGGGGAGTCGACGTACGCCCGGGACTCGCCGTTGACCACTCCCACGGTCCCCCCGGTCTTCACCACCCGCCCTTTGCCGCGATCCAGGGCGGTGCCGTCGAAGTCGTCCTGGAAGACGGTCCGGTGGGAGCCGTCCTGGTCGGCGGGGAGCGCGGGGCGGGCGGCCGAGGCGCTGCCGCCCGTCCCCCACACCTGGAACTCGTAGAGAGAGTGGCCGAACCGGGCCGTGGCGGGGGCGGGGGCGGGGTTGTGGAACGAGCGGCGTTCGACGCCGAGCATCCGCACGTACCGTCCGGTGGCGGGCGTGGGCAGTCGGATGCGGTCGTGCCGTCCGATCGCGTCGCCGGGCGACTGCACGTCGGCCCGGCGGGCGGCGACCTCCGCCGCCGAGGGCTGCCGCACCGTGCGCCGGGCCCGGTTGTCGTCGGAGACCTGGATGCGGTGGTCGACGGCGTACGCCGCCTGCCGGCACAGGTCCAGGTCGGTGATGGCGGCGGTGGCCCCGATCCGGTGTCAGCCGAGTCGGCGGACGGGCGAGCCCGCGAGGAACGCCCGGATGTCCTCGACCGCCTGGCCGTAGTAGGTCTCGTGGGTGGCGCGGGAGACGCAGCCCGGGTGCGGGGTGGCCGGCAGGCGCGGCGCGGTCCGCATCGGGTGGTCCGCCGGAAGGGGTTCGGTGTCGAACACGTCGACGCCGGCTCCGGCGATCGTGCCCTCGCGCAGGGCGGTGGCCTCGGGGACGATCCCACGCGCCAGGCCCAGCAGCAGGGCCCAGGTCAGCTCGACGGGCGGGGTGGGGGAACCGGCGGTGCCGCACACGGTGACGCCGTGGCGTTCGGCGGCGGCGAAGTCGATGACGGAGTTGCGCATGCGGAGGCGACGAGCAGCTTCAGCCGGGGCAGCCGGGCGGTCGGGCTCGCGGGGAAGGGGACGCGTTCGCGCAGGGTGACGACGATGTCGAAGTCGGCGAGTACGGCGGCGAGTTCGTCCTCGGTGCCGACGTGCTCGGGGAAGGCGACGACCTCGACGCGGTCGGCGACGGGCGACCAGTCGGCGACGGTGGTGGCGACGGACCGGTGGTCGTCGAGCACGGCGCAGCGAAGTCTCGTCTCGTTCTCTCCGTCGGTGGTGCGGGCGGTCCGCGCCCGACCTCCGGGCGCACGGGCCACCATGATCGCCCCCGGCCGCCCCGGAGTCCGCGGCAGCGGGTTCTCGCGGGAGCCGGTCGTCCGGTCCCGGCCGGGCCGCGGCCCCCTCCCGATCGGCCGCGTCGACCGCCGGGGCGCGCCGGGGGCGGCGGTCCTACGGTTTGCGACCGACCGCGCCGAAGTTGACCTCCTCCGCCGGGTCGCCGCTCGGCTCGCGGTCGGGCCGCCAGCGCGGGCACGGCACCAGGCCGGGTTCCACCAGCTCCAGACCGTCGAAGAAACCGGCGATCCACTCCACGGGGCGCAGGACGTAGGGGACCGCCCCGCTGGCGTTGTAGCGCTCCTGGGCCTCGTTGGCGGCGGGCTGGGTGTCCGCGCCGTCGTTGAGGGACAGGTGGCTGCCCGACGGGAGGGCGTCCATCAGGCGGCGCACGATCGAGCGTGCCTCGCCGTAGTCGGGGATGTGCCCCAGCGTCCCGCTGAGGATCACGCCCACCGGCCGGTCGAGGTCCAGGGTCCTGGCGGCCTCGGCCAGGATGGTGTCGGGGTTGCGCAGGTCGGCGTCGACGTAGTCGGTGGCGCCCTCGGGGGTGGAGGTGAGCAGGGCGCGGGCGTGGGCCAGCACCAGGGGGTCGTTGTCGACGTAGACGACGCGGCTCTCGGGAGCGGCGCGCTGGGCGACCTGGTGGGTGTTGTCGGCCGTCGGCAGACCGGTGCCGATGTCCAGGAACTGCCGGATGCCCGCCTCCTCCGCCAGATAGCGGACGGAGCGGACCAGGAACCCCCGGGAGGCGCGCGCCAGGAGTTCGATCCCGGGGAACATCTCGCGGTAGGCGTCGCCGGCCACCCGGTCGACCTCGTAGTAGTCCTGGCCCCCCAGCCAGTAGTTCCAGATCCGCGCCGAGTTCGGCACGGACCTGTCGATCCCGGTCCGCCCACCGTCCGCAGCGAGTGGTTCGTCCGTCATCGGCGCTCCTGTTCGCGAAGCCGCACGCTTCGATCAGTATGGTCGTCGGCCGGTCCGCCGGCACGTCGTCCGACGCGAACCGCCGCTGTCGGTGGGCGCGCGTAGGGTACGCGCGACGGCCCCACTCCGAAAGGCTCCCCATGCCGGCTCCTCGTGAACTCGCCGACCTGCCGTACGCCGAGTACCTCGAACCGTTCGACGGACGACTGGAGCGGGAGCGGCTCCACGACACCGTCCACGTCGAAGGGGTGGAGTTCGAGGACGCGGACGCCGGCCTCGCCCGCTTCACCGAGTGCGCGTTCTCCTCGGTGGGCTTCGTCGGCGGACGCTACCGGCGGGCGCGGTTCAACGACGTGTGGCTGCACACCGTGCGGTGGGTGGGCGCGGATCTGGCCGAGACCGACTGGCTGGACGCCGAGATCGTCTCCGGCGCGTTCGCCGGGGTGGAGGCGTTCGGCGCGCGGATGCGCCGGGTGACGTTCTTCAACTGCAAGTTCGACTCGGTCAACGTTCGCGCCGCGGCGCTGCGGGACGTCTCCTTCGTGGACTGTCTGCTGCGCGACGTGGACCTCGGCGGCGCGACCCTGACCAACGTCGCGTTCCCCGGCTCCACCCTGGACGGAGTGCGGCTGGAGAAGGCCCGCATGGAGAAGGTGGACCTGCGCGACGTCGCCGGGCTGAGGATCACGGCGGGCCACGACGCGCTGAGGGGGGCGGTGATCGGCAGCGCGCAACTGCTGGACCTCGCCCCCGCGCTCGCCCACGTGCTCGGCATCGAGGTGCGCGACCGCTGAGACGGGTTCCCGCCCGGCCGTACACCGGGGTGTCGGGAGGGACGGGGCCGGTTTCTGATAGGCAGGGGGCATGAGCCTCCACGACATTCCCCTGCGCACCCTCTCGGGCGAGCCCACCTCCCTCGGCGCGTACCGGGGCAAGGTGCTGCTGATCGTCAACGTCGCCTCCAAGTGCGGGCTGACCCCGCAGTACGAGGGCCTGGAGCGGCTGCACAAGCGGTACGCCGACCGCGGGTTCACCGTGCTGGGCGTGCCCTGCAACCAGTTCATGGGCCAGGAGCCGGGCACCCCCGAGGAGATCGAGACGTTCTGCTCGACCACCTACGGCGTCACCTTCCCGCTGCTGGAGAAGACCGAGGTCAACGGGGACGGCAGGCACCCGCTCTACGCCGAGCTGACCCGGCTGGCGGACGCCGACGGGCAGGCCGGCGACGTCCAGTGGAACTTCGAGAAGTTCCTCGTCGCCCCGGACGGCGCCCCCGTCGCCCGGTTCCGCCCCCGCACCGAGCCGGAGGCGGAGGAGATCACCGCCGCCATCGAGGCCCACCTGCCCGCCTGACCGTTCCCCGGCCCCGTGCGGCCCGGCCCCCGCGCGGGGGCCGGGCCGCACGGTCTCCCCGCCCCTCTCGTATCGGACTATCGTAAATATCACCCAAAAGGTTTATTACTCCCGATACGGACGGCAGGTGTCCGTGATGGTCCAGGAACTCATGACGGCGGGGATCGCGGCACTCTCCGCCGGAGCCGTCTACTTCGTGGCGGCGGCCCGGGTGGTCAAGCAGTACGAACGCGGAGTGATCTTCCGGCTCGGACGGGTGAGGGAGGCCGTACGCCCGCCGGGGTTCACGATGATCGTTCCGATCATCGACCGGATGCGCAAGGTCAACATGCAGATCGTGACCCTGCCCGTACCGGCGCAGGAGGGGATCACGAGGGACAACGTCACGGTCCGCGTCGACGCGGTCGTCTACTTCAAGGTCGTGGATCCCACCGACGCGATCATCCGGGTGGAGGACTACCGCTTCGCGGTCTCGCAGATGGCGCAGACCTCGCTGCGCTCCATCATCGGCAAGAGCGACCTGGACGATCTGCTGTCCAATCGCGAGAAGCTGAACCAGGGCCTGGAACTGATGATCGACAGCCCGGCCGTGGGCTGGGGCGTCCACGTCGACCGGGTCGAGATCAAGGACGTCTCCCTGCCGGAGACGATGAAGCGGTCGATGGCCCGCCAGGCGGAGGCCGCCCGTGACCGGCGGGCCCGCGTCATCAACGCCGACGCGGAGCTACAGGCGTCGAAGAAGCTCGCGGAGGCGGCGCAGCAGATGGCCGACACGCCCTCGGCGCTGCAACTGCGTCTCCTGCAGACGGTCGTGGCGGTCGCGGCCGAGAAGAACTCCACGCTGGTCCTGCCCTTCCCCGTCGAGCTGCTGCGGTTCCTGGAGCGGGCGCAGCAGAGCCCGCGCCAGGACGCGCTGCCGCCCGCGTACGCGCCGTACGCGCGGGACCCGTCCACCCCGCCGTCGTACGCGGCGGCCCCGCCGCCCGGGCGGCACCGGGTCCCGGAGGCGGAGAACCGGTGACCGCGCGGGAGTGACCCGGCGCCGCTCCGACCCCTCGGCCGGGGCGGCCCGGCCGAGGGGGTGGTCACCGGGACGAGGCCGTGCCGTTGGCGGCGTTCCGGTCCAGCGGACCCCAGTTCCCCTGCTGCCGGTCGACCTCCTCCTCGGCCTCGGCGATCACCCGGGCGTCGATCCAGGCGACCGGCTGAGCGTCCTGGACCAGCGGCTCGTTGTCGGGCCCGCGCCCCACCTCCCGACCCCGCAGCACCCAGGGCCGCACTCCCGGACCCTTCTCCCGGCGCAGGTGGCAGTAGTCGTACAGGCGTCGGGCGACCCACAGCCGGACCGGCCGCTCCGCCCACCACGGCTCGACGTCCAGGGCGTTGACGGACAGGCCCGGCAGCGGGATGCCGGTCAGGTCGTCCGTGCTCTCCGCGGTGCCCAGATCGGCCTGGGGACCGCGGGACCAGCGGACGTACAGGTGCCTGCCGTTCTCCACCAGACGGGCCAGCTCGTCGAGGGACGCGAGGTTGGGCAGCTCGAACGGGACGGTCATACAGCGTTCGCTCCTCGGGATCGTGTGCCGTCCGGCGTGGGCACGCCCGGCGAAGCGGAACCTCGGGACGAGGGGCGGTGCCGCCGGACCGGCACCCGGCCGCGTGCCCGGCCCGGAGGACGGAAAAACACGGAACCGGCTCTGCTCACGTTCCGTTCGCCGTCGGTGACGGAACCGCCCGAACCGGGCGCACCGACGATGTTTTGCCCGACTTGTCGGCGGTTAGGCGCTCCCTGCAAGACGGCAGGCACCATCGCGAGGAGACCGTCATGGGCAGGCTGAGCGACATGGCGAACAAGGCCAAGAAGATGGCCAAGGGCCACTCGGACAAGGTGGACAAGGGCGTCGAGCGCGCCGAGCGCACGGTCGACGAGCGCACCGGGGGGCGCTACGACGCCCAGACCGACAAGGCCTCGGACACCGTCCGCCGCTCCTACGAGAGCGAGGACGACGAGCGGCAGTGACCGCCCGCGCCACCCGAGCGGAGGGTGAGGGGCGTCGGCGCCCCTCACCGGCTTCCGCCGTCCGGCCGTGTCACCGGGGGTCCGGGCGCGCGGTGCCGAAGGGGGTGTCGATGACGTAACGCCACAGACCGTCCGCTCCGCGCCGCGCCACGTCCGTCGCGGTGCCCTCCACGCGCACGTGTTCGCCGTCCGACCCCGTGCCCTCGATCGTCCGGTCGACGATCAGCAGGGCGATGTCGTCGGCGACATGGGTGTGCCGTGGGCGGACGGTGATCGGCAGGCCGAGGCCGAACAGGTCGGCCCGTGCCTCGATCACCGCGTCTCCCGTCACCTGCCGGCCGGGGCGGGGGACGAAGACGGCGCCGGACTCGTACACCCGCCTCGGCGCGTCCGCGCTGCCGGTGTTGAAGGAGGCGGCGAACACCGCCGGGTGTTGCTCCGGATCGCCGGTCGGGGAAACAGTGGGGGCATGGCGCCCGATGTTCGACTCGTCGCTCATGACGTCGGCCGTTGGGCCACCCTCGTCCTGCGCGAGTTGGCGCACGGGCCGCACTCCTTCGGCGACCTGGGCGAACGGCTGCCGGAGATCAGCGCCAAGGTGCTCGCCGAGCGGCTGCGCACGCTGGAGCGGCGCGGCCTGGTGGCCCGCGACCGGCTGCGCGCTTTCCCCGTCCGGACCCGCTACCGCCTCACCCCGGCCGGGCGGGCCGTACGTCCCCTGCTCGTCGAGCTGTACCGCACGGGCCCGGCGATCGAGGCCGCGTGGGACGCGACGACCCCCGCGGAGCCGGCCGTGAGCGGCGGGGACGGCGCGGAGCCGGTCCGTTGACCCCGCGTGCCGGGCCCGTCGGGCCGGCGGCGCGGGATGCCGGGCCGAGCGGGCCGTTCCCGGCGGCGGGGCCACCGACTCCCCGCCTTCCGGTGCCCTCCGGGAGCCTCGCGGGAGGCTTCCGGGGCCGGGCCTCTCAGGACCGTGCGGAGGAAGAAGCGGCCTCCTCCGCCTCCGTCCCCTCCTCCGTCGTCCTCTCCTCCGTCTCCCCCTCCGGGGCGGCGAACGCGTCGACGCGGACCTGGGGGGCGGGGCTGCTGGTCACGCGGTAGCGCCCGTTGGGCACGTGGTCCGAGGCGGTGACGCGGACGGCGAGCGGCCCGGCCCACTCGTACCCCTTGCTCTCGCCGTGGCGTGCCAGACTGTCCGTCAGCTCCTGGCCGATCCGGCCGCCGCGCCGCTCCAGCTCCTCGTAGACCTCGCCGGGCAGTTCGACCTCGTAGGCATTGGGGACCACCACACGGCTGTGGCTGCACACCACGGCATGGCTGTCGCACTCGTGCCGCAGGGCGTCGAGCAGCTCCACCGGTTCGTCGCCGAAGACCTTGGAGAGCAGCGCCTGCTCCCAGCGTTCGACCTTCCGTTCCCATCGGTTCAATGCACCCATGGAGAACCGCGTGCCCGAGCCGCACCGCCCCATGCCCGCCCGTGCCCGCGCCTGCCGTCCGGGCGGGCCCTCGCCGGGAGCCGCCCGGACGGCAGGCGTCAGACGTTGGGCACGCGCAGCTTCTCCCAACTGGTGCGGCCGGGGATGCCGTCCGCGTCCTTGCCGGAGTAGCCCAGCTTGCGCTGCCAGGCGGCGTACGACTTCCGGTCGGCCTCGGTCCACTCGGGGCCGGGGCCCACCTCGTAGCGCCCGCAGCCCTCGGCGACGAGCCGTTCGCCCATCGCCGTGATGATCCTGCTGGTGCGTCCGGGGCGGAAGAAGTCCGCTCCGGGGAACGGCTCGTACCGGGCCGGGGGCTTGGGCGCCGGTTCGGCGGGGCCGTCCGGCTTCCTGCCCAGCCGCTTGGCGACCCGGCTCCGCATGGTGTCCATCGAGAAGCCCCGCGGATCGACCTTGCCGGGCTGCCACTCCCGGTGTCCGATCACGGACTTCTCGTTCCAGCCGTGCGCGCGGCAGATGGCGGCCGACGCCTTCTCGATCGCCAGTTTCTGGGCCTCGGGCCACGGGTCCTTGCCGTCGCCGAGGTTGACGCACTCGAAGCCGTAGAAGTAGCGGTTGCCGTCGGTGTCGGCCTCGTTGTCGTCGGGCAGCGGCCGCTCGGCGATGACGGCCCGGAGCACGTCGCCGTCGCCCAGACCGGCGTGGTTGGCGCGGCCGTTGCCGACCATGTGCACCACGCCCTCCTTGTCGATCACTCCGTGGCACAGTGGGCCGGGCAGCGTGGAGTGCCCCTCGTAGCACAGCTCGACGGTGTGGCCGGTGCCCCGGGTGACGGTGTGGTGGATCATGACGCCGTGCACCGGGCCCCACGGGCCCTTGTGGTTGCGGCTGTGCGAACGCCAGTTGCGGTACTCGCGGACCTCCAGGCCCTCGTCCCGCAGCGCCTTGACCAGACGGGAGGCGCTCAAGGGTGTGGCCATGCGTCGGTTGCTCCTCTCGGATGTGCCCGGGATGCGCCGGGCGGTGTGCTCGGTGTCCTGCGGGTCGTGCGCGGTGGCCGGGTCAGGTCCGCGGCGCCTCGGCGTCCGGCTCCGCCGGCGCCTCCTCCGGTGCCGCCTCCCGTTCGGCCAGCGCCCTGGCCTCGGCCTCCGCCTCCGCCTCCGCGGCCAGTTCCGCCTCGCTCGCCACCGGGACGGCCGTCGCCAGCGGCCCGAAGGACAGTCGCAGGTCCGAGGGGACGCCCTCGCCCATCACCCAGGCCAGGGGCGCGTAGTGGAACCGGATGCCGGCCGGTGCCCGCAGCAGCGGCCTGCGGGCCGCGTTCACCGGCCACTCCACCTCTCCCGTGACGGTGCGGGCCGGGATCAGCCAGTGGTCGCCGGGCCGGTAGGTGCCGCCGGGTTCGAAGTGCACCTCGACGCCGTCCTCCAGCGGCAGCCACCGGCCCTCCTCGATCCGGACCGCCCCGCCCTTCAGCCCGCCGTGCGCGCCGTGCCGGCCGCGCCGCGGCGCCTCGTGGTGGTCCCAGCGGCGCAGGTACGGGTGGCGGTCGGGGCGCCGGCCGACGCCGGACTCCGGTTCGGCGGACAGCCGCACGCGTCGCCCCGGCAGGTCGACCTCCTCCACCCGCAGCAGCGGCAGCGGCTCGCCGCGGCCGGTGTAGGCGGTGTCGACGAACTCCACCCGGTCGCCGACGTCCAGGTCCGTCCTGCCGTCGCCGCCGAGCGAGGCCAGTTCGACCCAGGTGCCGTCGAGGCCGTCGACGGGGAAGACCACGGAGCCGTTCTCCCGCGACCACTTGAAGGTGGCCTCGCCCGCCGTCCCGCCCTCGTGGACCTCCACCCGGTAGAGCTGGTTCTCCGGGCCCCGGTAGCGGGCGTCGGGCCGGACCGTGCACGGGTCCTCGTCGGCGCGCTCCGGTCGCCGGCTGCGCGCGGCCATGCGGGACTTCGGCGCGGACTGCTCGTCGGCCCAGCGGCGGAAGGCGGCGCGCAGGGCGTCCTTGTCGGTCTCCCCCTCCGCCACGTCCAGTTCCGAACCGGGCAGCGCCAGCACCTGCCAGACCACCTTCACGCGGGCCGCCGTGTCCGGCATCGCGGGGCCCAGGGCCACCTCGCGCAGCGCCGGGTCCTCGGCGGCGGTCACCGAGCGCTCCCAGACCTTCAGGTAGGCCAGGTAAGGGAAGGCGGTGGGCAGCCGGTCACCGGGCCGCTCGGGGTCCCGGTGGGCGTCCGGCTGGTCCCAGTACGTCCAGTGGGCGGGCGTCCGGGGTCCGGCGGCCCGGGGCGCGGAGGCGTCCTTGCCGTCGGCGTCCTTGTCCTTGCCGTCGGGGTCGTCGTCGACGGCGTCGCCGGGGGCGGGCCGGTCGGCGTCGCACAGGATGCCGTCGACGTAGTAGCGGCCGCCGCCGATGATCAGGTCGTCCAGTTCGTGGCTGCGGCTGTCGAGTTGGATGGCGAAGCCGGTGGCGCCGGCGGGTCCGCCGTGCGGGCCGATCAGGTCGGCGGCGAGGGTGCGGAGTTGGTGGAGCTGGATCGCCGTCTGCTCGTTGGCGTCCGCGTCGAGCTGGACGCGGCCCTGCTGGGCGAGCACCGCCGAGTAGTGCCGCTCCGGCCGGAAGGTGATGCGGGAGAGGTCAGCGTGCATGGAAGGGGTCCCCCTGGAGAAGGTTCCGTGGGTCTGCGAGGTCTGTGGGCGGGGTCGCTCCGGGCGGTGTCCCGGGCCTGTCGGTGGTCAGGTCACGAAGACGACCCCCACGTCGGCGCCGGCGGGCGTGTACTCGGCGAGGCGGGCGCGGAGGCTGTCCTCGCGCTGCGGGAGGTAGAGGTCGTGGAAGGCGCCCATCGACGCGCCGTCCTCCGCGCCCCGGACGATCTCCTCGGCGCAGTCGGGGGCCAACTGGCCGTACGCGGGCGTGCCGTAGCGCTCGCTGGTGAACAGCGGCCGCACCCGCCCGGCCTCCCCCCGGCCCGCGAGGTCCGGTTGGCAGCGGTGGCGGCGCGGCGTCCGGGAGCCGGGCGGCACGTAGGAGAAGCGCAGGCAGCCGGTGCCGCGCCGGGCCACGTGCATCCGGCCGGTGAAGACGCTGTTCTCGCCGATGGCGACGGCGTGGGTGTGCACCTCGCCGATGACCGTGGTGCGGTGCGCGTGCAGGACGGCGTGCGCGTGCCGGCAGTCCGGCGCGGACAGCGCCTCCAGGTCGTGCGCGGTGGCGTCCAGGACGCTGTCACGGATGTGGATCTCCAGCGGGTCGGTGCCCACCTCGTCGCCGAGGACCTGGATGGTGCCCAGGATGCTCCGCTCGATCCGCACACAGGCGGTGGTGCGTTCCAGGACCAGGCTCGGCTCCTGCGGCGAGTGCGGCTCGCACTCCGGCTTCAGCGACCAGCCCGGCACCAGGGTGCAGTGCCGGACGACGACCGAGCCGACCGGCCCGGTCACGTTCACGCCGCGCCCGGTGATCAGCAGGCCGTCCAGCACGACGCGCGGTGCGCTGCCCGGTTCGCAGTCCTCGCGAGCACGGATGTTGAGCGCGTCCGGACGGTTGCTGTACCAGTCCAGGAGTCGGATCACCGGGCGGGTGCCCTCGGCGGCGCGCAACCGGAGCCGGTCGCCGGGTTCGAGGTCGAAGTCGAGCTGTTCCTGGTGGGCGCCGCTGTGGGCGATCTCGATGATGCCCTCGGGGCCACAGCGCCCGGCCCGCCGGTCCTCGCGCCACGCCTCGTACGCGTCCATGATCCGCCGGTGGGTGCGGCCGGGGCCGACCCGGTAGACGGTGGCGGCGTCGGGGGTGACGCGGTCGTCGCGGGCGTACTCGCCGCCGCCGGTGTCGTCGGAGAAGGCGTGGTGGTAGTCCACCCAGACGCCCTGGCGGGGCGCGGAGCGGGAGCCGAAGGCGATCCGGCCGAGCACCGGGTCGACCGCGACCTGTCCGCGCTTCGGGCGGTAGCGCCAGTCGGTGAGGTCGGCGACGACGATGTCCGACGGCGGTACCGGCTCCTTCCGCCCGTCCAGCCGGATGGCGAGGCTCTTGCCCGGCCCGTAGTAGTCGGCGAGCCGGTCCCGGAGCTGCCGGCGGCGGATGTACGCGGGGACGTTGTCGATCGTGGCGATGTGGGTGGGGGACGGCTCCGGCTCGGGCCGGGTCACCAGCGGGGTGTCGTTGCCGAGGATGGAGAACGTGTACAGGTTGCGGGCCCGGTCCACGCAGTAGGCGGGCGCGTTCGTCACCGAGTACGCCCCGAGGCGCCACACGTACAGGCCGACCCCGGCCGGGGTGAGACCGCCGGGCGTGCGGCGGGAGTCCGCGCGCCGCACGTCCACCGAGCGCGCCGTCGTCGCGAACGGCCCGCCCGCCAGGTCCAGCGCCGCCCCGTCGCGCAGGTCGGCCAGCCGGCCGCGGGAGAGCCGCCTGTCGTTCGCGGCCTCCGTCCCCGTCCCGTACAGCCGGACCGGCTGGTGGTGGGAGACCAACCGGGAGAACTCCACCGCCCGAGCGGGCCAGTCGGCGACCGACTCCGCCAGCTCCTCCAGCAGGTGCAGCGTGCCCTTGCGGCGTCTGTGGGCGACGGTGGCCGCCACGTCCCGGCGCGGCGCGAGCGCTCGGGCCAGGCGTTGCCGCGAGGTCTCCGGCGGGCCGCCGTCCCGCAGGCCGGTGGTCAGGACCCGTTCGTAGCCGGGCAGCGGCCGGTGGCCGACCAGATCGCCGAGGTAGGGCAGCACCCAGTCGGCGGCGGTCTCCACGAACCAGTCGTCGTAGCCCTGTTCGACCCCGGTGCGGACGAGGTCGACCTGCTCGGCGATCACGGCGAGCAGCGCGCGCAGGGGCTCGCCGCGATCGCCGTCCCGCAGCCGGTGCCACTGGGGCAGCAGCTCCGCGAGCCCGTCCGGCTCCCTGCTCATCGCCGCGTCCTTCCGTCGTGCGTCGGGGTGGTCGTGGTGGTCGGGCTCATCGGGTGGCCTCCGTGAGGATCAGCGTGTCCGCCGGCTCGGGCGCGAACAGCACGAGCTGCGCGGGCCTGATGCCGCGGAAGACGAACACCGAGCGGCCCTTGGGGAGGGGCCGGGTGTCGGTGATGTCGGGGTTGAGGCGCAGCAGTTCGGCGAGCGTGATGCCGTGGCGGGCGGCGATCTCGCCGAGCGTCTCGCCCTCGTCGGCGATGACGGTGTGGACGCGCTCGTCGTACTCGGCGAGCCGGGCCGGCACCACCGCCCGCGGCCCGTCCGCCCCGGCCGGCAGGCGCTCCGGGTCGTAGGGGGTGGCGGACGCCGGCACGCCGGTGAAGACGTCCACGTCCACGTACTCCACACCGGGCACCGAGTGCGCCGTCGCAAGGACCTCCGACAGGCGGGCGGGCTGTCCCAGTTCCCGCCCCGCGAAGCCCATCTCGCGCAGCAGCGCCCGCCGCACGCGGGGCTCGACGTCGGCCCACGAGTGGTCGCGCGCCGGCTTGATCCGGGCCGCCAGGAGCAGCAGCACCGGTTCGCGCACGTCCACGCGGACCGGGAGCCGCGGGTCGCCGTGGGCGGCCAGCGACGCGCGCAGGGAGCGCAGGGCGCCGGAGCCCTCGTCGATGGGCACGTCGTCCGCCCCGGCGACCGTCACGTGCAGCACCCGCCGCCGTCCGTCGTACACCTCGCGCGCCGAGGCCCGGCCGATGCCCGCGCGGGAACGGGCGAAGTCCTCGTAGTCCCGCACGGACACCAGGCGGTCCAGCGCGGAGACGGCGAGCGGGATGTCGCGGCGGGTCGACTCGGGCCCGTCGGCCTCCGAACCGCCGGTGGCGGGCAGCGGATTGGTGACGGCGGTGACGCCCAGCGGCCGGGTGACGGCCTGGGTGACGCGGCCGGCCGCGACGTTGGCGGCGCCGCCGGTGCCGAAGCGGTAGCGGGCGCGCACGTTCTCGTGTCCGGTGGGGAGCCGGGCGCCGTGCACGCCGTCGCCGAACGTCACGGTGGTGCGGCCGTCGGCGTCGGTGCCGATGACGTACACCCGCTCGTGGGGGCCGCGCCCGGCGAGGCTGTCGACGGGGTGCCACAGCAGCCCGTCGACCCTCACCTCCAGGGCGGGTTCGGCGCCGTGGAGGTGCCCCCGGCCGGAGACCGGGGGACGGTGGTCGGCGGGCAGCCAGGTGAGCGGGGCGTGCCAGAGCGTGAAGGTCTGGTTGGGCCTGCTCGCGTCGCCGCTGCCGATGGCCTCGTCGCGACTCTCGCCGTGCGTCGCCGGAACCACGTTGCCGTGGACGGTCAGCGTCTCGCGCCGGTAGCGGTGGGCGAGGTCGGCGGTGAGGGTGAGCACGGTGTGGACGTGGTCGCCGGGCAGTCGGGGGTCGAACCTCTGCTCGACGGCCGCGATCACCGCGAGTTCGGTGCCCCGCACCCCGGACGTGTTCGGGATGTCGGTGCGCTCGCCGGAGAAGATCAGCCTCCGGCCGGGCCTCAGTCCGTCGTACAGCTCGGCCAGTTCGATCTCGTTGCCGCCCACGTCGTCGGCCAGCGGCTCGTCGGCGGGGCGCAGCGCCTCGCCGGCGGCGTGCACGGTCGCGTCCCGGATGTGGGAGAGCAGGACGTCGTGCTCGTCCAACCAGGGGTCGGCGAGGGTGAGTTCGGTGCCCCGGCCGGTGATGCCGTAGCGGGTGTGGGAGCCGGTGCGCACGGCCGTCACGCGGGTGGTGACGAGCGCGAGCGCCCGGTCGCCGGGGATGCCGCCCTCGGCGCCCTTGCGGGGGCGTTCGATCGCGACCCAACTGCCGACGGTGATCGCCTCGTGCACGGTGTCCAGGGCGAGGACGTTGCGGTGGACGGGGCCGGGAACGGTGGCGACGCCGATCTCGACGTTGGTCGGTTCGCCGCCGGTGGTGTAGGCGACGGTCACCTCGTACGTCCCGTACGCGGTCTGGTCCCGGTCGCCGGGTCCGAGCGACCACTGCCGAGGGTCCCCGCCGCCCTCCACCACCACGCGGACGCGGCCGTCCGCGCCGGGCCGGGAGACGAACAGCCTCAGTTGGGGCAGGTCGGCACCCAGCTCGGCGGTCACGCCCGGTTCCCGCGAGTCCATCGGCCGCCTCCTCAACCGGCTCGGGTCGTCGTCCTGCCCGGTGTGGGTGGATAGCGCCACCGTGCCGGGGCCGAGCTCGAACTCGGTGTCGGCCGGGAGGTTCTCGCCGCGCTGCACCGTGGCGGTGGGCTCCGCGTGCACGAACTCGGCCCTCACCGGCACCTTGCCGGCGGTGTCGAACACGACCCGCATCGTGGTCAGGACGGCACCGGTGAGGGGCCAGTCCGACTGCCGGATCACCCGCCCGTACTGGTCCTGCACCGGTTTCAGCGGGGCCGTCGAGCCGAAGGGCGCGGCGGTCACCCGCATCGCCAGCAGGTCGGTGAGCGCCGGGGGCGCGGTCGGCGCGGCGACCTGCCGCCAGGCGGTGCGCAGTTCACCGGACACGGAAGGGTCGAGGGCCGACAGCAGCCGTGCGCCGAGGTCGGAGTCCGGGCCGAACAGCCGGGCCGGATCGGGTGGTGCGGCGCCGGTGACGGGCGGACGGCGCGTCCCCCGGCCGCGCAGCGCGGGCAGCAGGGCGGCCAGGGCGCGGGTGGCCGGGTGGCCGGACTCCGTCGCCCGGTGTCCGACCGCGGTGCCCGTCCCGTCCGGCAGCAGCGGCCCCAGCAGGGCCGCCCGCTCCCGGAGGTCGACGAGGACGGCGGCCAGCCGCTCGAACCAGGCGGCGACGCTCGCGTACGGCTCCGCGAGCGCCCGCGCCTCCTCCAACCGCTCCAGGGGCTCCGCCAGGCGCCGCGCGAACGCCTCGGGCGTGTCCAGCAGGTCGAGGTCCGCCCGCAGCCGGGTGAGGACCTGCTCGTCGAACTCCTCGACGAGCCGGCTGCCCACCGGCCTCGGGTGGGGGCCGTCGGCGGCCGGGGTGATCCACCGCTCCAGTTCCTCGATCAGCTCGGCCAGGGTCGGGGGCGGCGAGACGGGGAGCCCGAGGGCGGTGCTGTCGTCGTCGCGGTCGATGCGGACGCGGGTCACCGGGAGCAGCAGCCGCTGCCCGGGGGCGCCGGAGCCGTCGCCGGAGAAGACGAACAGCAGCCGGTCGCCCACCGAGAGGGCGTTGGCGGTCCCGGCGACGTACACCTCGGACCGCTCCCGCAGGTCCTCGAAGGTCAGCGGGGCCGGGCGGCGGCGGCGCACCGCCAGGTGGTTCCACGACCAGCGGGCCGTCAGGTCCTCGGTCGTCTCGAACGTCTGCGCCTCCTCCTCGGAGGACGCGGGCACGCTGAGGCTGCGCGAGCCGCGCGGGATCGTCACCGGGACGTCCTCGCGGCTGCGCGGGTCCCGGTCGACGGTGTACGCCAGGTGGGTGTCGGCGGCGATCCCGGGGCGCGGCCGGTATCCGACCAGCCGGCCCAGCCGCACCAGCGAGCGGTGGTCGTCGGCGGTGCGCAGGTAGCCCTCGTCGGCGATCCGCTCGGAGTGGAAGGTCAGCAGGTCGCCGAGGACGGCCCAGGCGTCCAGCAGCGCGATCGACGGGTCGTCGGGGGTCCGGGCCGTCAGCCCGCGCAGGGCGGGGTGGGCGGGCGAGGCCAGCCGGTCGAGCATGGCCGCCAGGAAGGAGCCGTACTCGCCCACCCGGTAGTCCAGCGCGGACCGGCCCGGCGGATTGTGGAGGGCGCGGGGGGCGCGGCGCTCGTCGTGGGATCGGCCGCCCCCGCAGCCGCAGGAGCAGCCGCCGCGGTTCCGCTCGCCGGTCATCGCACGCCTCCGAGGGTCACGGTGAGCCGCCCGTTCTCGGGCCGCTCCGGGTCGTTGTCGCATTGGGCGATCTCCAGCGGGCCGAGCCGCAGCACGCCGTCCTCCCGTGCCGAGTCGTCGAGCGGGTCCGTGTGGGCGGGGGCGTCGGTGGGGGCGTCGGTGGAGGCGTCGGCGAACAGGCGGCGCAGCCTGGTGACCCGTACGCTCTCCACGCCCGGCACGGCCGCCGCCACCGCCACCAGGCGGCTCAGCCGCACCGGTTCGCCGAAGCCGAGCGCGTCCGGATGGAAGAAGCCGAGCCGGCCGCCGGGCAGGCGTCGGTTGCCCAGCGCCCCGTGGAGTTCGGCCAGGATCCGCCCGTGCTGCCGGCCCGGCGCCGCGCACACCTCCACCGCGATGTCCAGCGGCACCGTCCGGGCGGGCCCGACCACCAGGTCGTGGCCGACGCGCCGGTACTTCTCCAGCGCGTGCGCCACCGCGTCGAGCAGTTCGGCGGGCGCCCGGCCGGTGCCGTCGGCGTCGACGGCCACGTGCGCCTCCTGCACGCTGCCCGTCCAGCGGATCTCGGCCGCCGCGCGCCGCACGCCCGGCAGCGCGGAGGCCAACTCGGCGTAGTCCTCGGCGGTGACGGCGCGCAGCCGCACCCGTTGGAGGTCGAGCGGGGCGAGGCGGCGCACCCGTTCGACGGGTTCCGGTGCGGTGCCGCCGACGGCGGGCAGCGGGTTGCGGACCCCGGCCACCGGCATCGGCTCTCCCGCGTCGACGTCCCGTCCGTCCCGGCGGAGCACCAGGTGGTTGATGGCCTCGGCGCCGACGTTGCCCGCCGGGCCGCCGCCCAGTCGGTAGTGGACCTCCAGGACCGAGCCCGGTTCGGGCCGGGCGCCGTGGTGTCCGTCGCCGAAGCGGAGCGCGAGCCGCCCGTCGTCCTCCAGTTCGCCGACGAAGTGGCGGTCGCGGGGGCCGCTGTCGAGGAGGTCGCGGCGCGGCTCCCACACCTCCTCGTCCATCTCCTCGTCACCGTCGCCGGCGCCGCGCCCGACCAGCCGTACGGCCGGGAGCGCCGCGCGGGGGTCGGGGGCGAGGGCGGCGGCGGGCCCGGACAGCTCCGGCTCGTCCGGGTGCAGTCCGGCCGCGTACGGCGGGCCCCAGTCGTGCGCGATCTCCCAGGCGGTGCGCCCGTCCAGGACGCGCCCGGCGCGGGCCCGCGCCGTCAGCACCTCCAGGCGGCGGAGCTTGGCCGCGAGCAGCCGGTCGCCGCGGTGCAGCAGCTCGCGCAGGGCGCGCACCGGGTGGCGGCGCAGCTCCAGCCGCTCCAGCGTCCCGAGTCCGAACAGCACGGCCAGTTCGGCGATCTCCCGCTCGTCCAGCCCGTCGCGGTCGCGGGCGCCGCGCCACAGCTCCACCAGCCGCCGCCGCACCCGTCCGGGGATGGCGGCGAGCCGTTCGGCCTGCCCGGCCGCGACGTGGCGCGGGTCGGGGAACGGCGCGGCCTGGGTGACGGGGAAGCGGTGGAGCCGCGGACGGAAGCGCGGGGCGATGCCGGGGTAGACGGACCGGGCGAGCAGGGTCTCCAGGGCGGCGGTCTGCTCGTAGGCCGTGCCCGGGACCACCTTCTCCCGCCGCCTGCCGGACGTCTCGACCCCGATCCCGGCGCGTCGCACCGCGTCCTCGCCGACGACCGCGAACAGCTCGCGGACGTGGCCGGGCGTCAACAGCCGCCCGTGGCGGGTCTGTTCGATCCGGTCCAGGAGGAGCCGGCCGGGCCGGTTGCCCTCGTCCGCGTCCCCGGTGGACCGGCAGCCGAAGGCGGGCGGGTCGCAGGCGGGGACGGTGGCGGGCTCCGGCGGCACGGTGATCCGCTCGGGCGGCCGACCGCGGGAGGTGAGGGACCGGCCGTGGTCGACGAGGACCACGTTGCCGCGCGCCACGCCGACGTCCTCCACCGGTGCGCAGTCGTGGCCGCCGAGCGTGGTCAGGCACAGCGGGAAGGCGAGCGCGTCCGCGCGGTCCCAGGTCACCTCCAGCACCGGCTGGTCGCACAGCCGGTCGACGGCCGGGGTGACGGACGTCAGGCGCACGGCCTGCCGGCGGGTGGGGTCGGCGTCCCCGGGGGTTCCGGAGCGCCGCCCCTTGACCTCCTCCAGCACCAGCAGATCGCCGGGCCGCAGGTCCAGGGCGCGTTCCTCGCACTTCTCGTCGGCCCACTCGTCGCGCAGGGTGGCGGACGTGACCCCCTTGGGCAGCAGGCACTGCTCGCCGTCCCAGGTCCAGAAGCGGATGGTGTTGTGCTCGGGCCGCAGCCGCAGCGGCGCGTCGCCGACCGGTTCGAAGACCTCCACCGAGCCGCGCTCCTCCAGCACGGCCAGATCGCCGTCGTCGACGACGGTGCCGGTGCGGGGCCGGTCGCGCGGGCCGAGGGTGCGCACGTCGACGGCGGCGAAGCGGTACGTCCCGGCGGGCAGCGTCAGCGGTCGGGTCACCTCGACGGTGACGAGCGCGCGGGCGTTGCAGCCGTCGTGCATCGGATAGTCGACGAGCCGCACGTGGCGGCGCACGGAGACGCGGCGGCGCGCGGTGTCCAGGTACGCCTCGGTGGCGACCGCGTCCTGCTGGTGGCCGATCTGGTCGGCGGTGTACGCCAGCAGTTCGACCAGGGTGGTGCCCAGGTCGGCCGGGTTGCGTTCGACCCAGTCGGGAGCCGTCAGGGCCAGCCGGTCCAGGACGAGCCGGCGCAGGGTGTCGTAGTCGCGGGCGGTGTAGTCGACGACGGGCGCGGGCCGGAAGGTCTCGGGCAGGTGCGCTCTCCCGTCGCCTCCGCAGTCCCCGCAGTCGCCTCCGCAGCCCCCGCCGCAGTCGCCCCCGCAGTCGAAGGGCGAGGGGCAGTCGGGGTGGAAGGTGAACTCGGCCGCGTGGTAGCGCTGGTCGAAACCGGGGAAGGGCTCGGTGCCGGGACGCCCGTAGGGGTCGGTGTCGACGATCGCCAGCCGGTAGCGGCCGGTGTCCCCCGTGCGGTCCAACGTGACGTACAGCCGGTCGTCGAGTTCGGGGTCCTCCTCGCGCTCGACCTCCACGGCGACGGCCTCGATGCCGGTGACGCGCCGACCGCCGTCGATGCGGACGTTCTCCGGGCACAGCCCGTGCGGGGCCTTGCCGAGGAAGGTGACGGTCAGGGTGAGGCCGTCGTCGCCGACCTCGACCGCGTCCACGCCGTTCAGCCGGGCCGCCCGCACCCTGTCACGCCTGCCGCCCGCGCGCGGGGGCGTCGCTTCCGTGGCGCCGCTCATGCCGCGCCCCTCCCCTCGAACACCTCGTCGCGCCGGCTCGCGGTGGCCCGCACCACGTAGCGCAGATGGACGCGGACGACGTTCTCCTCGCTCACCACGTCCAGGTCCTCCACCTCGATCAGTTCGCCCAGCCACCGCTGGAGGGACGCCTGCACCGACAGCTCCACGGCGGAGGCCACCTCGGGGCTGTTGGGCGTGAACACCAGGTCGAGCAGCCCGCAGCCGAAGTCGGGACGCATCACGCGCTCGCCGGGGCTGGTGAACAGCAGTTGCTCGATCAGGTCGCGCACGTGCTCGTCGTACGCCGCGTGCGCGGTCCGCCCGCGCCGGTCGACGCGGAACGGGAAGGCGATGTCCCTGCGCACCGTCCTGGTCCTCATCCGCAGCTCACCCCTTCCATCGCCGTGGGCGTGACGACCGCGGGGCCCTGCGGCACCAGACCGGCCGTGAAGCACAGCCCCGGCGTGCCCTCCGACAGCAGCGGCGAGCCGTCGACGAGCACTCCCCCGGGCGCCGGTGTCCAGCGGATGGTGGTGCACGGCACCGGCACCCCGTCGACGGTGTGGCGGCAGCCGGTGACGGTGTGGACGGACGCGCCGGTGGCGGCCGGCAGGCCGTCGACCAGCACGCCGCGCGCGCCGGTGGTCGGCTCGCCGGCGGCGCTCGCCCGTCCACCGTGCGGGCAGCCGATCGCGGTGCCCGCGTGGACGACTTTTCCGGACAAGACTCTTCTCCCCCGTCCTGGTCAGCGTTTGGTGGGCACGATCAGTCGGCCCCGGTTGACGTCGACCCGGTCGCCGGCCACCGAGATCGACGCCCCCTGACCGTTGTCGATGTGGATCCCGTCCCGGGTGATCCGGATGTGCGGACCCGGCGTGTTCTCGTCGGGGCCCGGCGCCTGGAGCAGGATTCCGGTCTCCGGGTCGTCGGAGAGGACGATCCTGTGGTGGCCCCGCGTCTCGATCACCACCGGCTCGGCGCCCGCCCGGGCCCCGGCACGGGCGTGGTCCGGCAGCTCCCGCTCCTCGCCGTACCAGCAGCCCGTCCAGATCGGGAAGCTCGGGTCGCCCTGCTCGAACTCGATCCACACGCCCGCCCCTTCGGCCGGGACCACGTACTGGCCGGCCCGCGTGCCCGTGAAGGGGAAGCAGGGCATGGCCCAGGTCGACGCCTCGTCGCCGAGCACGTCGGGAACGTGGGCGGTGATCCGGCCGATCCGCAGCGGATCGTCGTTGTCCGCCACCCGGCCTCTGAACTTGCCGAGGAAGCGGTTGTTCGGTGCTGGCGCCATGCGGACTGCTCCTGGTCGATCTCTGTCGATCTCTGTGGTCTTCCGTGGCGGTCTTCCGGGGCCGCCGCGGGGTGGCTCCTACGGGCGGACGGTGTCGCGGCGCGCGACCAGTCCTTCGCGCGAGAGCGTGAAGTTCTGCTGGTACGAGCCGGGCGTGAGGTTGTGGGTGACGGAGGTGACGTAGTACTCGCCGTCGTACGTCACGCCCGCGCCGCGCACCCCGACGAGTTCGCGCGGGCGCAGTACGTAGCCGTGGCGGTTGACGTCGAGGTGCCCGGAGCCGGAGACCGCGTCGGCGGACGTCGCGGCCCGCGCGAGGGCCTCGGCCCTGGCCTGCGCCTCGTCCTTCTTGGCGGTGCCGGACAGCCGACGGCGCTTGAGCGCCGGACTCGCGCGCTTTCCCAGCGGGGGACGCAGCGGGCTGATGTCGGGCTGGGGGATCAGGGTCGACTCGCGCGTGCGCGGGTCCTGCCAGTGGGCCTGCGGCTCCTCGCGGGCGGCACCGTCGTAGGCGAAGGTGAGCTGGTCGACGGTGGAGTGGACGTCCATGTTGACGTTGAGCGCGTGCTGGGGCAGACCGACCCGGCGCTGCGGTCCCCAGTAGGCGATGGAGTGGCCCGGGGTCGGGCCGGGTTCGAGGTAGAAGACGTAGCCGTTGGCGCGGGCCAGTTCGTTGACGTAGGCCAGGTCCGTGCCGGTCTGGTAGTCCACGCGGCGCTCCGCGCGGGGTTGTTGGAGGATCTGCTCGTTCTTGACGTCCGGGTGGATGCCGTAGTCGGCGTACTTGGCGAGGATGCGCCGGACGCGGTCGCTGGGCGGCAGGTTGGGGTAGCGGTCCGTCCGCTCCTCCAGGTCCATGAGGAGCGACAGGTCCTCGCCGGTGACGGTCAGCGTCGTCTGGCCGGGCTGGTTGCTCGCCCCGACCTCCTGCCGGACGATCAGGCCGTCGAGGAGGACGGTGGGCGTGCCCTTGACGGTCGTCGTGACGATGACGCGGGTGCGCGGGTCGAAGAACCCCTCCGGTAAGAGGTTCCTGGTGATCTCGCCCTTCTTGGTGAGGTCGAACGCCAACTGGAAACCGGAGCGTTCGCCCGCGGTGCTGGTGATCTGCGCGGACAGCAGCGCCTCGCTCACCGCCTGGGGCACGGGACGGGTGAGCTTGGGCCCCATGCGCAGGGTGAAGTGGATCGGCCCGCCGCCGACGTGCTCATCGGCCATGTGCGCCACCGTGGGGGTAGCCGCCGGGCAGCGGAATGTCGATCTTCCGCCCCGGCTCGGCGGTCAGCTCGCGCGGGTCGAGGACGGGGTTGGCGTCGGCGATCCGCCACCACTGGGAGGGGTCGCCGAAGTAGCGCTGGGCGAGCTGGTCGGGACGCTCGCCGCTGCTCACGGTGTGGACGACGGTGTCCTCGTCGGGGTCCGCGGGCAGCGGGGGCAGCAACCGCCGCTTGGCGTACCGCACTTCGGTGCCGTCGGGCATGCGGTGCACCCCGATCTCGGCGTCGTGGTAGCGACTCGTCCTCGGGTACGGGTGCGACCCCGGCGCTCCGTCCAGCGGGCTCTCGTACGACTCGGTCATGGCGGCGACTACACCCTCCCCGTTCCGATGTCGGCCCCGGTGAGCCCGAGCGCCGCGAGGGTCCCCGCCCGGGCGGTGCCGGCGAGGCGTTCCTTCTGCGCGAGGTGCGCGAGGTACAGCTCGGCCCCGCGGTGTCCGGCGGGCAGATCGCTCACCGTCAGCACCTTCATGCCGATGCTCAAAGAGGCCCGTATCGGATTCAGATGCACGTCGAAGGCGGACTCGTTGATGGACAGCTCGGTCAGCCGCACGGGCATCACGCGCTTGCTGCCCCAGGTGAACAGGGTCAGCGGCATTTCGATCGGCGAGATCTCGATGGTGCCCTTCTTGGCCAGCTTCGTGGCGTCCCGCAGCTGCGCCGTCGTCGGCTGCACCAGCATTTCGAGGGTGGCGAGTTGCGGGTGGATGCCGTCGGGCGCCGCCACCTCGAACTGGTCGGTGGCGTCGAGTTCGGCGGTGAACTTCCACGTCTCCTGCGCCGGCCCCTTGAGCCGCAGGGCCTCGTTCCGGTCTCCCCCGCTCCCCCCGCCCCCGGCGTCACCGCTCCCGCCCGCGGCCTGGGGGCTCAGGCTGCGTTCGAGGGTGTCGGGGTTGAACTGCAGCACGATGATGCGCTGCGGCGTCCCGCGCTCGGGATCGACGATGACGATGCCGGAGCGGATGGGCTTGGGAATGTCGGCGTACCGGGTCACAAGCGAGCCTCCAAGCGCGCGCGAAACGGTGCATATTCATAGCGAGGGAAAAGCTCCGGGAACACTTGAAGCATCCCCTGCAAATAATCCACCGTCTCCTGAAAGCCGCCTCTCCGCAGCGATACGTCTGTGTACAGATACTGCCAGCCGTAAGTCCCCTTGGTGACGACCAACGAATCGAGATACTGGCAGTAGGTGATGTCCATCTTGACGAAACCGGGCGGGTAGGGTTCTTCCCCGATATCCGCGATGTCGCTGTACCAGATTTCCAACGGAGACTTACCCGGTTGCAATCTGATGTACGTCAGCATTCCCGCCCCGGACCGCGGCGTGTGGTCGATGACACGCAACTCCGACAGGAAACTCCTCTGAAACTCCGTGGCTCCCGGGAACGCGGCGGGACCTTCCGGCTGCCCGAGGACCTCCTCCAGATGGAGCAGGTTGAATTCGCCACGGATCCGAGGACTTCCGCCCCTGCCGATCGTCTCCCACCGGGCACTCATATCAGTGAACCTCAGTGCACACTCCAGAAGATTTTCATCAAAAACAACCCCGACCCACCTGCTGTTGTGACGACTCAGCGGAAGAAGTTCCGACGGCTCCTTTCCCAAGTACTCCGAACTACCGCATTCCACATCAAAGAAAGGACTTTGACAGATTTCCCTGAGCGATTCCGCATGTCGCTTCTCACCGAGTTTGAGACCTTGCATGCGAGGGCCTTCCTCCATCCCACCGGAATATAGATCTCAGAAAACGAAGTAGCCGTAGAGGGCGCGCTGGCGCAGTCTCCTCATCGTCGCCTCAAAGCTGTTCAAGGGCTTCCCGGCCTTCGTCCTGAATCCCGCCATCTTCCTCTTCATGTCGTCAAAGTCCTTAAAGGGCCTCAACTTCATAACCGCATTCACGTAGGAGACCCCCGCCCTGTCGAGGGCGTCCCTGACATCCGCCCGGGAAGCGACGTTGATCCGCACCGGCGCCGCAAGAGGACCGACAAAACTTGGCGGCGGTGGCGGCGCGAAGTTCAACGACCTACTCATCACCGCAGGGCCTTTGATCCAGTCCGAATGCTTCTCGCCAGTCCCTCCGTTACCCTTCCTCCGGTACATCCCCCATTCGGCGTTCAAATGCTCCGGAAATCCCTCCGGATACGTATTCCCGTGCGGATAGGTGATACTACTTGCCCCCTTGTACCGCTTTAGTCTGACCGTGTACCACCCCAGAGCAGGAGGGTTGTCGGTGGAGTTCTGACCAAAAGCATTTGCCGCATGCTTCTCGATTTCGTGATAGAAGGGCGCATTGACCGAATTCAAGGCGGGGACGAAGTTGGACGTCTTTGCCGCCCCACCCACCTCTCGCGGTATCAGATGCATGCGATCCCATTGCGGAACCCCGGGAACCATCTTGTTCTGCGTCAGGTAGTCCCACCCCTCGGTATACTGATTACTGGGCTTCCTCCCATATTCTTCGGCATACTTCTTGTTGATGTACATCGCTCTGGTGACCACAGCCGGCCTGACCCCGTTGAGAGGGAATGGATCGACCACCGGAACCGGCAACTTGTGGAACTTCAGGTAGTCCCTCACCGCCTGGTTCACGCCTCTGATGACACTGCGTCTGGGGTTGAGGGTGGCATAGATCTCGAATTCCTCCCCTCCCTCTTTCTCCAGGTCGGTGAGCCGATACCAGTTTCGAAGCCCGGAAAGAAGCCGAAGATGGGCTCCCTCTTCGATTCCGGGCTCCAGTCGGCTCTTCAAGATTCGGCGAATACGAGGGATGACCTCGTCCAGTCGATCGTTCTTCGCATATGTGGACTGCTCCTTCTTCCGGCGCTGGTCGCGGAGTTGGCGCTTCTGCTCCTGGCGGCGCTTCTGCTGGTCGCGCAGGAGGTCGCGGCGGCGGCGGTAGGCGTCGCGCATGCGGCGGGCGTTGTTGTCCAGGGAGCGGTCGAGGCGGCCGTCGCGGTCCTTGCGGTCGAGGGCCCGCTTGGCCCTGCGGATGCGGTTCTGGGCGGCCTTCACCGTCTGCCGTGCGCGGTTCGCGGCGCGGCTCTCCGGCGACGTGCGGCGTGGGCGCGAGGTGGGCCTGGTGCCCTCCGTCTCGCGGCGCGCGGGGGTTCGGGCCTGGTCCCGGTCGGCGTCCTGGGTGCGGCGGTCGGGCTGATCCGTGCGCGTGCGGTCGTCGGGGCGGCGCGTCTCCGGGCCACGGGTGTCGCGGCGGGGCTGCGGCGCGGCCGGGGCGCGTCGCCGAGTGGGGCGGGGTTGCGGGCGGGACGGTCGGGGCGGACGGGCCGCCCGCGGGCGCCGGGACATGGCGGCGTTCGCCCGGCGTACCTGCTGTCGCGCCTTCTCTGTCTCTTCCCTCTTGTCCGGTCGGTCCCCCCGGTCGTCCCGGGGCCGGTCCGTCGGCTGCGGCTTCCTCTCGTTCCTGGGGCTCTCGTCCCTGGGGCCGGACTTCTTCCCGAGGTTGGCCGCGAGGCCCTTCAGCCGGTCGCCGACCTTGCTCACGTATTTGCCGATGCCGCTGAGCAGCGCCTGGTAGGCCAGTTCCAGCAACGCCACCACGCCCGAGGCCACGGCCTTGGCGAAGAGGACGCCGGCGTTGCCGCCCTTGACGGCCTTGAGGTAGTCCATGAAGGCGCCGAAGGCCCGCAGGATCTCGCTCAGCGCGCCCCAGGCGGCCTTGAGCGCGTCGATGATCGCCATCACCCAGCCCGCGCCGGGGATGAGCTTGGCGATGATCTTGGTGACGACGATCTCGCCGATGATGATCGGGAGTTGGGGAAGCGCGGCGTCCCACGCCTCCTTGGCCATCTGCTCCCTGCTGACGCCTCCGCTGACCAGCTTGTCGAAGATCGCCTTGGGAAGACCGAGGATCTCCTGGATCTTCTCGTTGAACCAGTTCTTGATCGCCGAGGTGACTTCCCGGAACAGGTGGTTCTTGGCGCCGTCCTCCGCCGATGCCTTGGCGCCGCTGAGCCAGCCCCCCGGGTCGGAGAGGATGTCGGCCGCGATCATCGCCCACTCGCCCAGGGCGTTGAGCAGGCCCATGGCGAAGTCCATGATCCCCTTGAGCAGGCCCTTGACCGCCTCCACCGCCCTGCGCAGCCCTTCGCGCAGCGCGTCGAGGATGCCGCTGAGGATCTTGCCGATCCGGTCGAGGAGTTCGCCGACGATTCGCTTGAGCTCGTCTGCGAGCCGGTTGACCAGGGCGATCGCGGCGTCTCGGATGCGGATGATGAGGGCGCGCAGCCTGCCCGCGATCTCGACGATCGCGTCGAGGAAGGCCCTGCCCAGCTGGATCAGGGCCTCGGTGAACTCCTTGAACTTGTCGATGATGAACTGTCGGGCCGCCTCGATCCAGCGGATGACGGTGCCCTTGAAGTCCCGGATCAGGCTGGTGACCGCCTCGCGGGCGGCTCGGAAGAAGCCGACGATCGCGTTCTTCAGCTCGATGAGCTTGTCGCGGATCCAGTTGAACGCCTTGGTGAGCCAGTTGCCGGAGTCGTTCTTGGCCGTGTCGCGCTTCTGCCTGGCGTCGTTCTCGGCCTTGTCCTTCTCCTTGCCGATGTCCTCCTGCTTCTTCTTCCGGTGCTCCTCGGCGTCCTTGTCGGTCTGCTCCTCCTTGTCCTTGACGTCCTTGCGGATCTTCTCGATCTTCTCGGTCTTCTTCGTGCCGAGGGAGTCGAGTTCGTCGTCCTGTTCCTTGCGCCACTGCTCGCGGGAGGCCTCCACCTCGGCCTTGGTCTTCCGGCGTTCGGCGGCCTGGGTGCGGGTGTTGCTCTCGACCTCGCCGCGGACCTGCTGCCGGTGGCGCTCCTGGGACTCCCGGAAGTCCCGGTCCTTGGCCTGCCGCTTGTCGGACATCTGCTTCTGTCCGTCGGCGAACGCGGCCTGGATCTGCGGTCCGCGCTCGTGTTCCGCCACCGCGGACACGGCCTCCGGTGGGATGCGTCCGCCCACGGACGGGGCGCCGCCCCCGCCGGGACCGCCCTGTCCCTTGGCGCCCGGGACCTTCGCCTTCAGCGTCTCCCCGGGCACGTCGGGGTAGATCTGGTCCTCGCCCAGGGGACGCCCGGCGTCGTCGCGGCCGGACGCGTGGAGTTCCCTGCCCTTGCCGTCGAGTTCACCGCCCTGCTCGTCGGCGCGCCCGTTCGTCTCGCCCTGGAGGCCGACTCCGGGTGCCGTGCCGACGTTCGCCTGGGCGAGCATCTCGTCCTCGGTGGGCAGGTCGAGAATCCACCGGGTCACGGCCTCGGAGTCGATGACGTCCTCGTCGGCCCCCAAGAAGTCGGCGACGCCGTTGATCGCCCCCACGACGAGTTGGGCTCCGCCCGCCAGCAGGCCCTGGAGGGTGCCGGGTTCCTCGATGTTCTCCCCGGGGATCTCGCCCTCCGGGGCCTTGTCGCCCGTGACCTCGGCCTTCTCCTTCTCCGGGGCGTCGACCTGGGCGGCCGGGTCGCCGGAGTACCGCCCCGGGGCCGAGGTCTTCGGCGCTCCGTGGAGGGTCTGCGGCGCGCCGGCGGGCCGTTCCATCGTCGGCGGCGCGTCCTGGAGCGTCCGGTGCTCGTCGCCGACGGTCCTGTCGACCGCGCCGTTCACCCCGCCGAGCGCTTCGAGGGCGCGGTGCGGTTTGAGCCTCGCCGCGGTGGACAGCCCGGCTTCCGGGGTCACCTGCGAGAGGTTGGGGGCGGGCGGCTCGTTCTTCGGCGGCGACGAGGCGGCGGGACGTGCGCCGCCTCCCCCTCCGCCGCTTCCCGAGGCGCTCCGGGTGCCGCCGCCGCCCTTGACGGAGCGTGAGGGGCGGGAGCCGGACGACGGCGTGGGAGCGGACGCGGGCCGGGGAGCGGGCGCGGAGGCCGGTTCCCCCTGCCGCTGCCGGGACCCCGTCCCCCCTTCCGGTCCGCTCCCGGCGGTGGAGTCGTTCCGGCTTCCCGCGCCCGAGACATGGGTGTCCCGGGCCGGGGACGCCTCGGCCGGGATGTCCGTCGCCGGTCCCGGTCCGGCCGTGTCCGTGTCGCCGCCCGGTTGCCGGGACGGGCCGGAGGTGTCCGCGCTCGGCGCCGGGGACGGGGACGCGGGAGCGGTGTCGGCGGGGGCGGTTCCGGACGGGCCGGAGGCCCCGGACGCCGGTGCCCGTCCCTCCGAGGTGCCCGTGCCGGCCGTCTCCGGCTCCCGGTCCGCCGCCCGGTCGGTGGCGGTGTCTTCCGGGGCGTTTTCCGGGGTGCTTTCCGCGGCCTCCTCCGGTGCGGCCTGCCGCTCCTCCCGCCGCGCGCCGTCGCCCGCCGCGGGCTCGGGCTCGGGCGCGTCGACGCGGTCGGCGGCGGTGTCGGAGGACGAGGGCCGCGAGCCGACCTCCTGCTCGACCGACGTCCCGGTGCGGAGGTCGCGCGGTGTCCGGTTCTCCGCCTCGGTACGGGCGGCCGGGGAGTCGGAGGCGGCGCCGTCGGCGGGCGCCGACTCGGCGGGTTCGCCGTCCTCCGACGCGGCCTCCTCCTCGTCCTCCTGGTCACGTCGGGCCTGCACCTGCTCCGCCTTGGTGACGGGCGGCTCGGGGAAGCTCGGCATCCGCCGGCCCGGGGCCGAGCCGGGCACGATCTCGTCGGCGGTCGGCACCCCGGAGACGTCGAGGTCGGTGCCGGGGAGGAAGTCCTCGGGCTTGAGCTCGATGTTCCAGGCGCTGTCCCGGTCGGCGGCCCGTTCGTCCTCCACGCCGTCGAGCGCCCCGAGTTCGCCGTCCGGGCCGGATTCCGGACCGATCGGCTCGTCCTCCGCGAGTGCCGCCTCGTCCTGGGGGCGCTTCTCCGCGAGCGTGCTGCGGCCGCCGGGGTCGGCGGTCCTCAGCAGCGGACCGGGTTCCACGCCGGCCCGCTTGTCGTCGTCCTTCCCGCGCTTGTCCGCCTGTTCCGGCCGCTGCCCCGTGACCAGGGGTTCCACCGCTCCGGGGCGGTTCTTCGCCGCGGACTCCTCCTTGCTCGCCGCCGGGGCGCCGCCGACGTCGGGGCTCTCGGCGCGGTCACCGGTGCCGTTCCGGGCCTGTTGCCCGGACTGCGCGGATGGTGGGGTCTGCCGGGGCCGGGCGGCCCCGCCCCCGGCCGCCGTGTCCCGTCCGCCGCTCGGTTCCGACGTCCGCGTGTCCGCCGCGGGCCGTCCCGGGCCCCCGGCGGGTCGCCGTGCTCCGGGCCGTGCCGCGCCGCCGTTCTCGCGGTCCTGTCGCCGATCCGGCGGCTCCGGCGCGGCCTCCTCCTCTCGGGGAGGCCGTTCCTCGCCCCGCTGCTCCTCGTCCGTCCGTCGATCGTCGCGGGGGCGTTCGTCCTCCCGTTCGTCCGCCGGCCGTTCCGTGACGTCCGGGACGGCCTCGGGGGCGTCGAGGGCGCCCGGTTCCGGCAGTCCGCTCTCCTCGACCTCCTCGACCAGTTCGATCAACCGGTCGAACTCCGAGGAGAGCAGCCGCGGTTCCAGCCTGTCGAGAACGGCTTCCCGCATCCGGTCCGAGAAGCGGGCGAGGTGTGTGCGCACACGCTTGGAGCGGTCCTCCGGGTCGCCGCGCAGCGAGCGCAGGACGCCGTTGGCCAGGCGGTCCGTCAGCGTCGCCGGGTCGACCAGTTCCAGCCGCCGGCGGTCGGCGTCGACCGTGGCGTAGCGGAGCCAGCCCGGGGTGGCCCGCCCCTCCTCGACGCGCTCGGCCGCCGCGGCCGGTTCGCCCTCGCGTGCGGACTCCTGCGCCGCCGTCTCCGCCTCGCGCTCCACCGCCTGCTGCGGCAGGCTCACCGCGCCCAGGTCGCGGCCGACGCGGAGGGCGCCCAGGCCCTCGGGGTTCTGGACGGTGTGGAGCAGTTCGTGGGCGAGCAGGCGCATGCCGTCGGCCGTGTGCGGACGGTAGGCGCCCTCGCGGAAGAAGACGTCCTGGCCGACGGCGACGGCGTCCGCGCCGAGCATGTCGGTGAGGGCGGCGGCGTCCCGGTCGATGTGGAGGCGTACGCGGCCGAGGTCGTGGCCGAGCCGCTCCTCCAGTTCGCGGCGGACGCTCGGGTCGAGCGGTTGGCCGGCGCCGCCGACGATGTCCTTCGGCTCCGGCACGGGGGACTTGGCCGAGCGCTCCTTGCGCTTGCGGCGCTGGGCGTCCCGGGTGGAGCGGGGGTCCTGTGACGCGGTGCGCGAGCTCATCGGCGCCTCCCACCGTCCGCGGGACCCGACTCGCCGCGCCCCGACAGCCCCGCGTGGACCGCGCGCGCGAGCGCCTCGCCGAGACGGGCCGGGGAGGTGGTGGCGGGCAGCGGCGGCAGACCCGACAGCGTTTCCAGCGCGTGTCCCTCGCCGTCCGCCGCGAGCGGTACGCCGCGCTCGCGCACCAGCCGGGTCAGCTCGGCCGTGAACGCCGCCGTGACCCGCTCGGGGTCCATCCGGGCGTCGAAACCGTCGAGCACCAGCTCGCCGATGTCCACCCGGACCGTCGTGTCGCGCGTCGTGTCGCGCGGTGCCTCGTTCAGACCCATCCGCGGACCTCCGAGGGCGTCAGGGAGCGTTCCAGCTTCAGGTACTCGGTGCGCGCCGCGGCGAGCATGTGCCTCATCTGCAACGCGTCGCCCTCCTCCGCGGCCAGGAAGGCGGCGGAGAGCGCGATGTTGCGGATCGAGCCGCCCGCGACCGTCAGTTGCGCCAGCCGCTCGGGGTCGACGCCCTTGGTCGGGGCGCGTTCGGGCAGCACCCGGCGCCAGATCTCGGCGCGTTCGGCCTCGCCCGGGAAGGGGAAGTCGACGACGAAGCGGATGCGACGCAGGAAGGCCGTGTCGAGGGCCTTCTTCATGTTGGTGGTGAGGATCGCCAGGCCCCGGTACGCCTCCATCCGCATCAGCAGGTAGGAGACTTCGAGGTTGGCGTAGCGGTCGTGGCTGTCCTTGACCTCGCTGCGCTTGCCGAACAGGGCGTCGGCCTCGTCGAACAGCAGCAGGGCGCCGCCGCGTTCGGCCGCGTCGAAGACCTTGCGCAGGTTCTTCTCGGTCTCGCCGATGTACTTGGAGACCACCTGCGACAGGTCGATGACGAACAGGTCGAGCCCCAGTTCGCGGGCCATCACCTCGGCGGCCAGCGTCTTGCCGGTGCCGGAGCCCCCCGCGAACAGGGCCGTGACGCCCAGGCCGCGACGCAGGGTGCGGGCGAAGCCCCACTCCTGGTGGACGGTGCCGCGCTGCCGTACGTGGGCGACGATCTCGCGCAGGACGCGCGCCTGGCGTTCGGGGAGGACCAGATCGTCCCAGCCGGCCTCCGGCTCGATGCGGCGGCCCAGTTCGTCCAGGCCGATGCGGGCCTCGGCCAGTCCGGCCCGCCAGACCAGCTCGGAGGCGTCCGTTCCTTCCCCGGCCCCGCGGCGCACGGTGGCCGCGGCGGCGTGGACGACGTGCGGCGGCAGTGTGAACTGCGCGACCAGTCCGCGCAGTTGCCTCCCTTCGATGCCCGGTACACCGGCGAGGGCGTCGGCCCACAGGGCGAACTGCTCCTCGTCGCCCAGCGCCGGCACGGTGACGCGCTCGGCCTCCTCGGTGCTTCGGGGGTCGGCGCCGGAGACCACCAGCGGCACGGCGGTGGCGGCGGCGAGGGCGTCCGCCGCGGCGCTCTGTTCGCGGTCCGGGTCGCCGATCTCCAGCAGGAGCGCGGCCGGCAGCAGGATCGCCTCGCGCTGCCAGAGCCGGGTGAGCCGGTCGCGTTCGGTGTGGTCGGTGGGCAGGTCCTCGGCCCTCAGGACGTAGAGGCCCAGCCCGGTGCGGTGGGCGGCGGTGGCGGCGATGTCGTGGCGGCTGCGCCGGTCGCCGCCGACGAGCTCCACCCGCGGCGGGGTGCCGGGCTCCGCCTCCGTCCAGCGCGCGGCGATCCGGTCCGCGGCGCGGTCGTACGAGGGCGGCAGCTTCTCCGGTACGGGAGCCCGGGTCAGCATGCCGTGCAGGCGCGCGTCGAGGTACGGGGAGCCGACGAGGAAGTGGAGGATGCGCTCGTCCAGGCGGACGCGGGTGGTGGTCAGCCGGGTCTCGTCGTCGAGTTCGACCAGCCGCCAGCGGCGCAGCGGGGCGACGGGGGTGAGCGCGCTCCAGTGGGGCTCGGTCAGCGCGGCGAGCGCGAGCGAGAAGGTGGGGTACGCCCGCTCCGGGTCGCCGCCGGCCGCGGCGCAGCGGCTGTTGGTGGTCGGCTCCAGCTCGGCGGCGGCCAGCAGCAGGACCAGTTCGCGTTCGAAGGGGCTCAGCCCGAAGCACCGGACGAGCGCGTCGAGTGCGGCGGGTTCGGGGGCGTCCGCGGTGCCGGGGGTGTCGGCGGGCTCCTCCGCTCCTCCGGTTCCCAGGCGGGCGCGGGCGGCGTGGGCGTCGACGCGCGCCAGGACGGACCGCATGGCGGCGGTCAGCGCCGCCCCCTCGGCCGTGCCCGTGCCCGTGTCGGTCTCCTCGGACGTGCCGTCCATGCGCTCGCCTCCCCCCGTCGTGGTCACCGCGGCTCAGCCCTCCCCGTCGTCCTTGCCGCCCTTGCCGCCCCCGCCGCTCGATGTGCCGCCGCCGGACGCGGAGGTGCCGGGCGCCTTGCGCGGGCGGGACCGTGAGGCGGTGGACTTGGCCGTGGTCCGCCGTCTGCCCGCGGTCGTCCTCCTCGCGGGAGCCGCGGCGCCCGTCTCCGCCGACGGCGCCGAACCGGAAGCCGAAGCGGGCGCCGGTTCGGCCGTCTTGGCGGCCATGCCGCTCGTCCGGCTCGCCCGGGCGGTCACCTGCCGTGCGGCGGCGCCGGAGGCCCGCTCGGCCGCGGCGGGCGCCCCCGCCCCGGAGGCCCGCGCCGTCCGGTCCGCGGCGCCCGGCAGCCCTGGCCTCTCCGGCGCGCCCGGGGCGCCGAAGGGCGCCACGCGCACCGTGTACCGCTCCACGGGCTTGGGCGGCACGGGCCGCTCGCGTCCGTCGATCAGCACCAGGGAGCCCTGGTAGGCGACCGACAGCGAGTACGGCGTCTGGTGGAGCATCCCCCACAGCTTCGAGGTCTCGTCGACGTCCATCTGGATGGGCGCGAAGCGCACCTTCTGGACGGCCTCCGCCAGGTCGCTGCCCGCCAGGTACGGGAACTGCGCGGCCGTCTCGATCACGTCCTTCGGCAGCACCGGGATCTCGTGGAGGGTGCGCACCACGCAGCCGATGAGTCGCTGTCCGACCAGCTCGGCCTCGTTCCCGTAGGCGCTGATCAGGTAGTGGAGGTCCAGGGCCGCCGCGGGCCGCCTGAGCAGGGTGCCGTCCGAGGCGCGCGTGGGCAGGTCGTTGTTGCGCTGTGAGGTGTTCGGCGCGACCTGGTAGAGGAAGACGGTGATGGTGGGGTCGTCGGTGATCTCCGCCGGTGGGCGCTCGGTCTTCACCGTCACGTGCATGTCGATCTCGGGTTGCAGGTTGCTCTCGATCAGCAGGGCGAGCGCCTTGGTGACCGTGGCGATCGCGAGTGCGTTGCTCATCCCCTCAGTTCCTCCGCTCGCTGTTCGCCAGGTAGTCCGCGAGGCTCAGCGTGGGTGCGGGCCGTGTCGGCCGCCGCGGCCCGCCGCCGTCGGCGCGGCCGGGGCCGGGCGGAGGCGCGGCGTTGACCTCCAGTCGGCCGATCTGCACGTGGACGGTCCGCCCGCCGGTGCGCGGTCGGCGCCGCCCGCCGGCCGGGCGCGCGGCCTCGCGTGCCGCCGAGGCGTCGGAGGCGGTCGGCCGCGGCCGCAGGGTGCCGGGGGGCGGGAGAGCGGCGTCCGCGCTCGGGCGGAGAGACGCGGACGCCCCCGCCTCGGGGGAGGTCTCCGGTGCCGTGCGCGCCGGGACCGCCCGCCCGCCGCGCC
>NZ_BAAASZ010000009.1:0-21412 GCF_039533145.1 Streptomyces macrosporus | reverse complement strand
CCAATCGAGCCGATCCGGAAAAGGAATGACGGCACGCCGCACTCCACCCCGGAAGGATTTACGCTAGGTTGAGTGGTCGCCACCAGACGTGGCAGAAGGGTTGCCGAAGCCTTCGGCTCCCTGACAACTTTGCCGACTATACGGACCAGGCGGCTCAGTGTCAACACCCGCCTGCCGGATCCGGGTCGCTCGTTGACGGCAAGGAGACCACGGACAGGGACGGGGCTGTTCCCGCCGCCTCCCGCACGGCAGGCCGTCTCGACCAGGGCCCGTCCGCAACTGTTCCCCGGCCCCTCTCCTCGGGTCTCCTCGGGTCTCCTCGGGTCTCCTCGGGTCGGCCCGATGCCGTGCATCCGTACGGGCCGCCACGCGCGCGCTCCACGGAACGGACGGTTCCCATGTCCTAGGCTTCTGATCAGTACACCTACCAGGACATACGATGACGGACCGCTCGATCCCCGCCATCTCGGGAGGCTCCCCATGACCACCGTGACGTCCCCGCTGGCCGGACGTGCCATCGGCCTGGCGGCCGTGCCCGACCCGGTGTTCTCCGGCGTGATGGTGGGGCCCGGGACCGCCGTCGACCCCGTCCGCGAGCCCTCCATCGTCGTCGCGCCTGTCGACGGCATCATCGTCTCGCTGCACCCACACGCCTTCGTCGTCGTGGACGACGACGGGCACGGTGTGTTGACGCATCTCGGCATCGACACGGTGCAGCTGAACGGACAAGGCTTCGAGTTGCTGGCCGCCAAGGGCGACACCGTGCGCCGCGGCGACCCGATCGTCCGCTGGAATCCGGTCGAGGTGGAGGCCGCGGGAAAGTCGCCGGTGTGTCCGGTCGTCGCGCTGGAGGCCACGCCCGACGCGCTGGCCGATGTGGCCGTCGACGTCGACGTGCCCTCCGGCGGCACGCTGTTCACCTGGCGGTGATCCCTCCGCCCCCGCGCCGGCGGCGGAGCGTTCGCACGCGGTGGACGCGTGACGGACGCCTACCCACCCAAGAAACCGAATCGACCGGAGACCGGTGAGATGGAGACAACGCTTCGAGGCGTCGGGGTGAGCCACGGGGTGGCGATCGGCGAGGTGCGGCACATGGGCACCGCGGAACTGGAGCCGCCGACCGATCGGATTCCCCCGGACAGGATGTCGCACGAACGGGACAGGGCTCACCGGGCCGTGGACGCCGTGGCCGCCGATCTGGTCGCGCGGGGGAACCTGGCGGGCGGCGAGGCCCAGGCGATGCTGGAGGCCCAGGCCATGATGGCCCGGGACCCGGAGTTGATGACCGATGTCGAGCGGCGCATCACCGTGGGCAGTACCGCGGAACGCGCGGTCTACGACGCCTTCGCGTCCTACCGTGCGCTGCTCGCCGGGGCGGGTGAGTACCTGGCCGGGCGCGTCGCGGACCTGGACGACGTGCGGAACCGCATCGTCGCCCGCCTGCTCGGCGTTCCGATGCCGGGCGTGCCGGACAGCGACGAGCCGTACGTGCTGGTCGCACGTGATCTGGCGCCCGCCGACACCGCGCTGCTCGACACCTCGCTCGTTCTGGGCTTCGTGACCGAGGAGGGCGGGCCGACCAGCCACAGCGCCATCCTGGCCCGGGCCCTGGGGGTGCCGGCGGTGGTGGCGCTGCACGGTGCCGTCGAGTTGGCCGAGGGCACGATCGTCGCGGTGGACGGCAGCACGGGAGAGGTCATGGTGGACCCGAGCCCGGAGCAGCGGGAGGAGCTGGCGCGGATCGCCGAGGAGCGGAAGGCCGCGCTCGCGGGTGCCACCGGACCGGGCGCGACCTCCGACGGGCACAAGGTGCCGTTGCTCGCGAACATCGGCGGCCCCGCGGACGTGGCGGCCGCGCTGGAGGCGGGCGCCGAGGGCGTGGGGCTGTTCCGCACGGAGTTCCTGTTCCTCGACGACAGCCGGAAGGCTCCGTCGGAGAAGAGGCAGGCCGAGGTCTACCGGCAGGTTCTGGAGGCGTTCCCGGAGGGGCGCGTCGTGGTGCGGGTGCTGGACGCGGGCGCGGACAAGCCCCTGGGCTTCCTCACCCCGGGCGAGGAGCCCAACCCGGCTTTGGGGGTCCGTGGGCTGCGGACGCTGCTCGACCACCCGGAGGTGCTGCGGACGCAGTTGGCCGCGCTCGCCCGCGCGGCCAAGGGGCTGCCGGTGTACCTGGAGGTCATGGCGCCGATGGTCGCCGACCGGGCCGACGCCAGGGCGTTCGCCGACGCCTGCCGGGAGGCCGGGCTGCGGGCCAAGTTCGGCGCGATGGTGGAGATCCCCTCGGCCGCTCTGCGCGCCCGTTCGATCCTCCAGGAGGTGGAGTTCCTGTCGCTGGGCACCAACGACCTGGCGCAGTACACCTTCGCCGCCGATCGGCAGGTCGGCACCCTGTCGCGTTACCAGGACCCGTGGCAGCCCGCGCTGCTCGACCTGGTGGCGACGGCCGCGGAGGCGGCCGCGGCCGAGGGCAAGAGCTGCGGTGTCTGCGGCGAGGCCGCGGCCGATCCGCTGCTGGCCTGCGTCCTGACCGGGCTGGGTGTCACGAGCCTGTCCATGGGCCCCACGGCCATCCCCTACGTCCGCGCGACGCTGGCCAAGCACACCATGGCGCAGTGCGAGCGGGCGGCGGCCGCGGCGCGGGCATCGGACAGCGGTGAGGAGGCACGGGCGGCCGCGCGGTCGGTGCTGTCCGGGGAGTGATCGCAGGGGCCGGCTCGGTGCGGTGCCGGCCGCTCCGCCGCGGGGCGGCCGGCACCGGGTGCGTGGGGCGGCGGTCAGTGGCCTTCCCCCTCCCGCTCGTCCGCTCGGGGGTGGGGCAGCGGGAAACCCGCCCGGTAGGAGAGGCCCGGTTCGGGTGGTACCGGCTCTCCCGTCCGGACGTCCGTGCAGTAGGCGGAGAAGACCTCGGCCTCGGTGAGCGGGTGGAGCCGGCCGCCGTGCAGGCTCCACCCGCGGACCTCCTCCCGCCCGTCGCGGACGGTGCGCATGACCACCCCTCCCGGACGCTCGGCGGCGATGCCCGCGGCGAGGACCGTGCGGAAGACCGTCTCCCCCGCGGCCGTCTCCCGGGCCGTTCGGAGGGTGTCGTGCTCCGTGCGCTCGACGTGGGCCACCGCGACCAGGGGGCCCCTGGCCCCGCCGACGCTGCACACCATGTGGTGGGTTCCGGGACCGGCGGCGTCGAGGAGCCGGGCCAGGAGTTCCGTGGCGTCTTCGAGGGCCTCCCGACCGAGGTCCTTTCCGCGGTCGGCGCTGGGGCCGAGGCCGGTGAGCACGGCGGTGGCGCGCTCCCAGGCGTCCTGCCGCTCCCAGCCTTCCAGGAGCAGGGGCAGGAGTCGGTCGAGGGGCTGGCCGCGGTACCGCACGGTGGCTCCGGTGGCGGCGATCTCCGCGACGTAGCGCGTGCGGCTGTCGGGGGTGTCGGGGTCGATCCGCTCCTGGGCGCAGAAGTGCTCGTAGTCGTCCGGGTCGAAGAGGCCGACGCGGGTGTGGATGCCCTGGGCGGTGAGCGAGCGCAGCAGCCCTTCCGTCTGCCGCAGATACGTTCGGTGATCGTCGAAGACGAACGTGGTGTAGCGGCGCATGGCCGCGAAGCCGGCCGGATCGGCCACGACGGCGACCGTGCTGGGCGCCTCGCGGCGCAGTGCCCGGCGCACGGCCACGGGCCGGAATCCGCCCGGGCCGGCCGTGCGCCGTCGACCGCCGCGGTGCCCGCGGCCCTCGCCGCCCCCGGTGTGCGCGGTACGTGGCATGTCTCCCCCTCGGTGGTGCGGTCACTTGGTCACTCACCGTAACCGAGGGGGCTGACAACGGGCCGCGGAGCGGTCAGGAGGTGAGGCGCTCGCGGGCGAGGCGCTCGTAGAAGCGGAGGAGTCCGACGTCGTCGACCGATCCGGGGTTGACCGCCTTGTCGAGGTCGGCGCCCTGGAGGAGGCGCTTGACCGGAACCTCCAGCCGCTTGCCGGTGAGGGTGTGGGGGACGCCCTTGACCTCGATGATCTCGTCGGGGACGTGGCGCGGGGAGAGGTGCTCGCGGATGGTCTGCTTGATGCGGTCGCGCAGGGCGTCGTCGAGGACGGCCCCCTCGGAGAGGTGGACGAACAGCGGCATCCAGTAGCCGCCGTCGGGCTGTTCGACACCGATGACCAGGGACTCGCGGATCTCGGGGAGGCGTTCGACGGCCTCGTAGATGTCGGCGGAGCCCATGCGGACGCCCTGCCGGTTGAGGGTGGAGTCGGAGCGGCCGTGGATGATCACGGTGCCGCGCGAGGTGAGGGTGGTCCAGTCGCCGTGCCGCCACACGCCGGGGAACATCTCGAAGTAGCTGTCGCGGTAGCGGGAGCCGTCGGGGTCGTTCCAGAAGCGGATCGGCATCGACGGCATGGGGTTGACGATCACCAGTTCGCCGACCTCGTCGACGAGCGGCTTGCCCTGCGGGTCCCAGGACTGCAGGTCGGTGCCCAGGCAGGGGGCCTGGAGTTCGCCGACGTGGACGGGGAGGGTGGGAACGGCGCCCGCGAAGCAGCTGCACACGTCGGTGCCGCCGCTGACGGAGGCGATCCACATGTCCTCGGCGACCTCGTCGTGGATCCAGCGGAAGCCGTCGGGCGGCAGCGGGGAGCCGGTGGTGGCGACGCACTTGACGCGGGAGAGGTCGAAGTCGCGACCGGGGTGGACGCCGGCCTTGCGGCAGGCCATGACGTACGCGGCGGAGGTGCCGTACAGCGTGGTGCCGGTGCGTTCGGCCACGCGCCACTGGGCGGCGGTGTCGGGGTGTCCGGGGCTGCCGTCGTAGAGGACGACGGTGGTGCCGGTCAGCAGGCCGGAGACGAGGAAGTTCCACATCATCCAGCCGGTGGAGGTGTACCAGAAGAAGCGGTCGTCGGGGCCGAGGTCGCAGTGGAGGCCGAGCTGCTTGAGGTGCTCGACGAGGATGCCGCCCTGGGACTGGACGATGGCCTTGGGCAGGCCGGTGGTGCCGGAGGAGTAGAGCACCCACAGCGGGTGGTCGAAGGGGACCTGCTCGAAGACCGGCTCGGTGTCGGCGGCGGTGAGGGCGTCCCACTCCAGGGCGCCCTCGGGGGCCGGGGTGCCGAGCAGGGGAACGTGGACGACGGCGCGCAGGCCGGGCAGCTCGCGGCGGAGTTCGGCGACGACCTCGGTGCGGTCGTGCTCCTTGCCGCCGTAGCGGTAGCCGTCGACGGTGAACAGCACCACGGGCTCGACCTGCTGGAAGCGGTCCAGGACGCTGCGGGCGCCGAAGTCGGGGGCGCAGGAGGTCCACACGCCGCCGACGGCGGCGGTGGCCAGCAGGGCGACGGCGGCCTGGGGGATGTTGGGCAGGTAGCCGCTGACGCGGTCGCCGGGGCGCACGCCGAGGCGGCGCAGTTCGGCGGCGAGGGAGCCGACCTGGCGGCGCAGCTCGGCCCAGGTGACGGGGGTGGGCTCGTGGGTCTCGTCGACGTGCAGCAGGGCGGGGGTGTCCGCGCGGGCGGGGTCCTCGCCGGCGCGCAGGGCGTGCTCGGCGTAGTTGAGGGTGGCGCCGGGGAACCAGACGGCCCCGGGCATGGAGCGGTCGGCGAGGACGGTCTCGTACGGGGTGGCGAAGCGGACGTCGAACCACTCGGTGACCGCCTGCCAGAAGACGGGCAGTTCCTCGACGGACCAGCGGTGCAGCGCTGCGTAGCTCGCCGCCGGGTCGCCGGGGACGGCGGCCGGGGCTCCGAAGCGTTCGGCGGCCCACGCCTGGAAGCGGGTGAGTCGGGCGCCCTCGATCCGGTCGGGGCCGGGGCGCCACAGGGGCTCCGGCTGGTCTGCGGTCGTCGGTGCGGCGCTGTGCGCTGCGGTCATGGCGGCTCTCCCGGACTGCTGTCTCACGCGTCGTGTGCGTCGTCTCCGCGCACGGCCGGTTCCCTGGGGTGGTGGCCGGGGTCGTGCGCGTACGCGGCGGCTGTCCAGGACGATGCCATGTGATCGGTTTCCGCACCAGGGTGGCTGCCCCATATCGGGGGGTCGGACAGTGTGGCGCAACCACTGGAGGACGTTGGGTGAACGGAGGTTGAACACGGAGTTGGCGGCACGCGGATGATGGCACTCTGATCAGCATGGATGCGCGTGGCCTGGTGCGGTCGGTGAGAGTGGTCGGTGCGGCGCAGGGGCTGCGGGCGGTCCGAGCGGGGTGGCGTGGCCGGCGCGCGGACGCCCGGGCGCTGCCGCGCGTGGGCCGGGAGCGGGCCCGGGTGCCGGGGGAGGCGCGGGGGGCCGAGCCGGGGCCGGGCGGTGGCGTGGTGCACTTCGAGCGGTCGTCGCTGCGGGTGCGGGTGACGGCGGGCGGTGTGGTGTTCTGCGGGTGGGACGGCGCCGCGCCGGAGCCGTCGTACGCGCTGGCCGGTACGTACCCGCAGGCCGACGCCCGGGCGACGCTGGAGCCGGACAAGGACGGCGGCTGGCGGGTGGTCTCCGAGCGGGTGCTGGTGACCGTGACCCGGCTCGGGACGGTGGAGGTGCGCACCCCGGGCGGGGTGGTGCTGCGGCGGGACCTGCCGCCGCGCTGGTGGGAGCCGGTGGACGGCGGGTCGGAGGCCCGTTGGACGCAGCGTTCGGAGGTGCCGGCGGACGCGCGGTTCTTCGGTCTGGGCGGGCGGACGCCGGGGCCGCGGCTGCGCGGGGGGCCGTACCGGCTGTGGAACGCGGGGCCCACGCCCTTCGGCGCGCGGCGCGCGGAGCGGTCGCTGACGATGCCGGTGCTGTGGGTGGTGGCGGACGCGGGCGGTCACCTGGTCTTCCACGACAACTCCTGGGACGGCGTGGTGACGCTGCGCGAGGGCGTGGAGGGCGCGGGTTCGGGCCACGACCGGCCGGGCCGGTGCGAGGTGCGGATGTCGGGCGGTCCGCTGCGCTACTGGGTGCTGACCGGGGCGCCGTCGCGGGTGATGCAGGGGTGGCGGGCCCTGACGGGGGCGCCGGCGGTGCCGCCGCGGTGGGCGCTGGGCCATCAGCACGCCGTGTGGGGAGCGGAGGGCGAGGAGGGGGTCCGGCGGATCGTGGCGGGGTACGCCGAGCGCGGACTGCCGTTGCGCGCCGTGCAGTTGGGCGCCGGTCACCATCGGCGGCAGCGGGGGTTCACGGTGGACTCCGGGCGGTTCCCGGACCTCCCCGGGCTGGCGGCCTCGCTGCGCGGAAGCGGGGTGCGGCTGGTGTCGGTCGTCGAGCCGGCGGTGCGGGCCGAGGCCGGGGAGGCGGTGTACGACGACGGGCGGGACGAGGACGCCTTCGTACGGGACGCGCGGGGCGTGCCCGTGCGGGGGCTGGGCCGGCCGGGCGAGGCGGTGTACCCGGACTTCACCGATCCCCGCACGCGCAAGTGGTGGGGCGGCCTGTACGCCGAGCGGCTGGAGCAGGGCTTCGCCGGGATCTGCCACGACGCGAACGATCCGGTCTCCTTCGCCGTCCTCGGTGAGCCGACGCTGCCGCGGTCGGCCCGACACTGTCTGGAGTCGCGCGGCGGCGACCACCGGGAGGCGCACAACGTCTACGCCCTGGCGATGGCCCGGGCCGGTTTCGAGGGGTTGCGCGGGCTGCGGCCCCACGAGCGGCCGTTCCTGGTGTCGCGCTCGGGCTGGGCGGGGCTCCAGCGCTACGGCGGCACCTGGACGGACCAGGCCGAGACCGGTTGGGAGGGGCTGCGCGCCGCGCTCGCCCAGGTGATCGGCCTGGGGCTGTGCGGGGTGCCGTACTGCGGCTCGGACGTCGGGGGCGGTCCGGGGACGCCGCGGCCGTCGCCGGAGCTGTACCTGCGCTGGTTCCAGCTCGGCGCGTACCTGCCGCTGTTCCGTACGCACTCCGGGCCGGGGAGCGGGCGGCGCGAGCCGTGGGAGTTCGGGCCCGAGGTGGTGGAGCACGCGCGGGCGGCGCTGCGCGAGCGGGAGCGGCTGCTGCCGTACTTCGTGACGCTGGCCCGGCTGGCGCAACGGTCCGGCGCCCCCTACGCGCGGCCGCTGTGGTGGGGCGCGCCGAAGGACCGGGCCCTGCGGGAGTGCGAGGACGCGTTCCTGCTCGGGGACGCGCTGCTGGTGGCTCCGGTGCTGGAGCCGGGGGTGGCGCGTCGCGCCGTACGGCTGCCGCGCGGGCGGTGGTACGACACGGCCACGGGCGAGGCGTACGAGGGGCCGGGCCAGGTGGTGGTCGAGGCGCCGCCGGCTCGGATCCCGGTGCTGGCGCGGGCGGGGTCGGTGCTGCCGGTGACCGGGCCGGGCGGGGGGATCGAGTTGGAGGTGTGGGCGCCGCCACACGGGCGCACGGGCGGCGGGGTGGTCGCCGTGGACACGGGCGACGGCTGGGGCCGGGTGGAGCTGGAGCGGTTCTCCGTGCGGATGCTGGGCCGGGAGGCGATGGTGGCGCGGGAGGGAACCGCGGAGGTGGGGTACCCGGTGCGGGTGCGCGGCCTGGAGGCGTGAGGAAGTGAGGCGTGTGTGAGGGGCGTGCGGGCGGTCTTTCGCGCCGCTCCGGATGCCTGGTAGAGGGAGGGCCATGATGATCAGGACATCGACCTCACGGACCGCCGGGGCGCCGCTCGTCGCGGTGCTGCTCGCCCTCGCCGCCCTCCTCGCGACGGCTCCGCCCGCGCGGGCGGAGCCGGAGCCGAAGGCCCCGCCCGCGTTCGTGGCGCTCTCCGACGTGGACCCGACGATCATCCAGGAGATCCGCTACACCACCGCCCACAACTTCGTGGGCGAGCCCGTGGACGGCTACCGCCGGCCGATGTGCATCCTCACCCGCGACGCCGCCGAGGCCCTGCGCCGGGCGCAGTGGAAGCTGCTGTGGCGGGGTTACTCGCTGAAGGTGTACGACTGCTACCGCCCGCAGCGGGCCGTGGACCACTTCGTGGCGTGGGCGGAGGACCTCGACGACCAGCGGATGAAGGAGGAGTTCTATCCGCGGGTGGACAAGGCGCGGCTGTTCGAGGACGGGTACATCGCGTCGCGGTCCGGGCACAGCCGGGGCAGCACCGTCGACCTGACCCTGGTGCGGCTGCCCGCGTGGCCGACCCGGCCGTACGTGCCGGGCGAGCCGCTGACGCCGTGCTTCGCGCCGTGGGAGGAGCGCTTCCCGGACAACTCGGTGGACATGGGGACCGGCTACGACTGCTTCGACACCCTGTCGCACACGTTGGACCCGCGGATCACCGGGGAGCAGCGGGCCAACCGGCTGCTGCTGAAGGAGACCCTGGAGGAGGTGGGGTTCGTCAACTACCCGTCGGAGTGGTGGCACTACAGCCTCGGCTCGGAGCCGTTCCCCGACACCTACTTCGACTTCCCGGTGCACCGCCGGTCGCTCACCGGTCGCTGAGGGCGGGCGCGGAGCCGCGGACGGCGGTACGGAACCACCCCCGTGGGTCCCGTACCGCCGTCCGATGGTGGGGACGCCGATCTTCCGGAAGGGGTTCGCGGGCCGACGCGCCGTCACGCGTTCGCGACGTTTCCCGGACCGTTTCCGGACCTTTTCTCGGAGCTTTCTCCGGGGCTTTGCCCGGACCTCTCCCCTGAGCTTCCTCCGGAGCTTTTCGGCGTGGCCGGGACGCGTCCGCGGGCGGCCGGACGTCGGGTCCCGTGTCAGGGGCATGTGCCAAGCCCCCGTGCTCCGACATGCTCGTGAACAGTGTGCGAACAACCCTTCGGTACGCCCGTCGCGCGCTCCCGCCGGCCGCATGCTGATGTCGTGCACGCCTGGACGGACCATCTCCGCTTCGCCTACCAACCGGTCGTCGACCTCGCGACCGGCTCCGTGACGGCCATGGAGGTCCTGGCGCGTTCCACGGAGGGTGACGTCCTGGCCGAGGCCCGCCGCGACCCGGAGGTGGACGCCGAACTCGCCGCGCTGGCCCTGCGGTCCGCCACCCGTCAGGAGGGCCTGCTCCCCCTGCACGTCAACGTCTTCACCGGCACCCTCGCCGCGCTCGGGGACCTCACGGCGCTGCGCCGGGTCGTGCGGGACGCGGGACGCCGCCCCTGGGAGGTGACGCTGGACGTCACTCCGTCAGCGAGGGCGTCGTCGGGGGCGTCACCGGGGGCGTCGGGGGGCGTACCGCGCGAGGCGCTGCTCTCGGCGGTCGGCGCGCTGCGCGAGGACGGTTTCCGGATCTGCGCGGACGGGGTCGGCGCCGGCGAGCTGTCGATGCTGCTGCTCGCCGACCTCTCCCCCGATCTGGTGAAGGTGGACGCCGCGGTGGTCGCCGGGCTGCCGCACCGCTCGACGTACCGCGCGGCGGTCGCCGGGTTGCGGCGGTTCTGCGACGGGATCGGCGCGCTGTTGACGGTCGAGGGCGTGGAGACCGAGTTGCAGTACGCGGCGGCGCGGGCGGCCGGGGCGCACCTGGCCCAGGGGCACCTGTTCGCCCCGCCCGCGCGCCGTCCCGTCACCGAGGTCCGCCTCCCCCTGTGCCCGCCCACCGCCCCGCCGGTCGGGAGCGGCGCGGGAGGTCCGCCGGTCGCCGACTTCCTCCACCCCGCGGCGATGCTGCCGCTGTCGGCCTCCGCCTCCCAGGTACGGGCGCTGCTCACCGGCTCGCCGGAGGTGAGCGGGGTGCTGCTGGTGGACCCCGACGGGGTGCCGGTGCGCGCGGTGGACCGGGACCGTTTCCTGCTGGCGATGTCGGGCCGGTACGGCCACGCGCTGTACGCCGACCGGCCGGCGGTCCGCCTCGCGGACCGGCCCCGCACGGTCCGGCTGGGGGCCACCGCCTGGGACGTGCTCGACGTGGTGGCCGCCGACGACCGCGGCCGTACGGCCGACGACGTGGCGGTCGTGGACGACGCGGGGCGGTGCGTGGGCGTGGTGCGGCTGGCCGAGGTCGTCAGGGCGCTGGCCGACAGCCGTTTGGAGGACACCTCCGGGCTGAATCCGCTCACCCGCACACCGCGTCCGGGGGCGGGCTGATCCGTCCCGTCGACCGTCCGACCGCCCCGGTCGGCGCGGTGTGCGCCGCCGTGGGACGCCCAGTGGACTGGACCACTTCGCCGCGTCGTTCACCTTGACGGTCCCGTTACCCGGGTGAACACTTCCGATTATCAGACGGTATCGCCGTAGGTCGGTTCCAAGGCCGCGTGCTCCCCGGGGCGATTCCGCTGTACACGGCTGACACGCACGCTCGTCGCGGTACCGGGCGGGACGCGGGCTCCCGCCTTCCGCCCGGCACCGCAGAACGCACCCCGCAGGGACCCCCGGGGCCGCTGCCCGGGGTGAGGGCACGAGGAGCGGCTATGAACCTTCCCAACGGCGACATCTTCCTCGGCGAGATCATCGGAACGGCGATCCTGATCCTGTTCGGCGCGGGCGTCTGCGCGGCCATCACGCTCGACCACTCCAAGGCGAAGGCGGCGGGATGGATCGTCGTCGCCTTCGGCTGGGGCTTCGGCGCGCCGGCCGGCGCGTACACCGCGGCCCCGCTGTCCGGGGGCGCATCAACCCGGCGGTGCCCCTCGGCATCGCCGTGCAGACCGGAGAGAACCGGGACAAGGTCCCGGTCTACATCGCGGGCCAGATCATCGGCGCGATGCTCGGCGCCGTACCGGCCTGGCTCACCTACCACTCGCAGTTCGCGGCGAACCGCGCCAAGGACACCGCGACACCGACCCTCGGCGTCTTCTCGACCATCCCCGAGATCCGCACTCCGGTGACCAACCTGATCACCGAGATCATCGCGACCATCGCCCTGGTACTGCCGATCCCGGCCTTCGGCCTGACCACGGGGCTGGGCGAGTCCGGCGCCCTCGTCCTGGTCGTGACGCTGCCGGTCGTCGGGATCGGGCTGTCCCTCGGCGGTCCGACCGGCTACGCCATCAACCCCGCCCGCGGCCTGGGGCCCCGCATCGACCACTCGCTGCTGCCCATCCCGAACAAGGGCACCTCCGACCGGGGGTACTCCTGGGTTCCGGTGGTCGGACCGCTCATCGGCGGCGTCCTCGCCGCATGGATCTACAACCTCGCGTTCTGAACGGGGAACGACGGGAACGACGGGAACCGAGGAGACAGGGCCCGGAGGGAACTCATGACGGACACCGCACCCACGTACGTCGCCGCGATCGACCAGGGCACCACGTCGAGTCGCTGCATCATCTTCGACCACGACGGCGCGATCGTCGCCGTCGACCAGCGTGAACACCAACAGATCTTCCCCAAACCCGGCTGGGTGGAGCACGACGCGACCGAGATCTGGTCCAGGGTCCAGGCCGTGGTCGCGGGCGCGCTCGCCAAGGCCGGACTGCGCGCCAGGGACCTGGGCGCGATGGGCATCACCAACCAGCGCGAGACGACCGTGCTGTGGGACCGGTCCACCGGCAAGCCGGTCCACAACGCCATCGTCTGGCAGGACACCCGCACCGCCGCGCTCTGCCGGGAGCTGGGCGGCGAGGAGGGGCAGGACCGCTTCCGGGACCGTACCGGACTGCCGCTGGCCAGCTACTTCTCCGGCCCGAAGGCCGCCTGGCTGCTGGAGCACGTGCCGGGGCTGCGCAAGCGCGCCGAGGCCGGCGAGATCGCCTTCGGCACCATGGACTCCTGGCTGATCTGGAACCTCACCGGCGGTACGGACGGCGGGGTGCACGTCACGGACGTCACCAACGCCTCCCGGACCATGCTGATGAACCTGGAGACCCTCCAGTGGGACTCCTCCATCCTCGACGCCATGGGCATCCCCGAGGCGATGCTGCCCGAGATCCGTTCCTCGGCCGAGGTGTACGGCAACACCGCGGTCGGGACGTCCACCGGTGTCCCGGTGGCCTCGGCCCTCGGCGACCAGCAGGCGGCCATCTTCGGCCAGACCTGCTACGACGTCGGCGACGCCAAGAACACCTACGGCACCGGGTCGTTCCTGCTGCTGAACACCGGCCACCGCCCGGTGGCCTCCAAGAGCGGCCTGGTCACCACGGTGGGCTACCAGCTCGGCGGCGAGCGGCCGGTCTACTGCCTGGAGGGCTCGATCGCCATCACCGGCGCTCTGGTGCAGTGGTTCCGCGACCAGCTCGGGATCATCCGGGAGGCCGCCGAGATCGAACCCCTGGCGGCGAGCGTGGAGGACAACGGCGGCGCGTACATCGTCCCGGCCTTCTCCGGCCTGTTCGCGCCCTACTGGCGCTCGGACGCGCGGGGTGTGATCACCGGCCTGACCCGCTACGTCACCAAGGCGCACCTGGCGCGGGCCGTGCTGGAGGCGACGAGCTGGCAGACGCGCGAGGTCGTGGACGCGATGTACCAGGACTCCGGCGTGGAGATCACCAGCCTCAAGGTGGACGGCGGCATGACCGCCAACGGGCTGCTGATGCAGCACCAGGCGGACGTGCTGGACGTGCCGGTGATCCGGCCCGTGGTCTCCGAGACCACCTGTCTGGGCGCGGCCTACGCGGCCGGGCTGGCCACGGGGGTCTGGTCGGACCTGGACGAGCTCAAGGCGCACTGGAAGAAGGACGCCGAGTGGACCCCGCGGATGGACGCCGAGACGCGGGAGCGCGAGCACCGCAACTGGCGCAAGGCCGTGGAGCGCAGCTTCGGCTGGGAGGAGGGCGACTGACGGCCCCCTCCCCCGCGGCACCGCGATCCCGCGGCCCGTTCCGGCGCGTGCCGGGGCGGGCCGCGGGCGTTTCCCGCCCGGCCCCCGGCCCCGCGTGACGGCTCGGGCGGCCCCGCGTGACGGCGACCCCGCGTGACGGCCTCAGCCGACGGCGTCGCGGCGCCGGGCCGCGCCGGCGAGCATCGCGTGCTCGACGACCGAGAGCAGCACCCGGCGCACGGAGTCGCGCTCGCGCGCGTCGCACGGGAGGACGGGCACCTCCGCGTCCAGCCCCAGCGCGGCGCGCACCGCCTCCGGCGGGTGGTGGTCGGCGCCGTCGAAGCGGTTGACGGCCACGGCGAAGGGGACGGCGTGCCGCTCGAAGTGGTCGACGGCCCCGAAGCAGTCCTCCAGGCGGCGGGGGTCGACGAGGACCACGGCGCCGAGCGCGCCCTCCACCAACTCGTCCCACAGGCGTCGGGAGCCGCCCCGGCTCGGGGCGCCCAGGAGGCAGAGCGTCAGCGACCCGCCCAGGGTGATGCGGCCGAAGTCCATGGCGACGGTGGCGGCCCTCCCCGCCCCCGTTCCCCCCGGGGCGTCGAACGGCCGGCCGGTCTCGCCCAGGAGCTCCTCGGTGCGCAGCGGTCCGATCTCGCTGACCGAACCGACCAGGGTGGTCTTGCCGACCCCGAGGCCGCCCACCACCAGCACCTTGAGCGTCACCGGTTCGGCGGCGGTGTCCCCCCGGTAGCGGTCGGAGTCCCCGAAGACCATCGATCTCTTCCTCCGCATTCTGCAGTGCCGCCCGTCGGGGCAAGCGATCGTTCCGCAAAGGCCGCGTCCACGACAAGCCCTTCGCGCGCCCGCGCGACGCTCCGGGTGGCGCTCCGGGTGGCGTTCCACGTGACGTTCCGGGCGCCTGCCACCCCGGCAGGTCGTTTACGGCCGTCGCCGCCCGGAAACGGTGTGGTATGCCTGTTTATCGGAACATTCGTGGTGTTCTCTCGGCCGTCCGCTCGGTGCTGCCGGACCCCGACCGCCCCGGGCGGGTGCTGACGGCCGTGGAGAAGTTGGAGGGCACCTCGCGCCTCGACGGCGTGCTCGGTCCGCTGCGGCGCGCCGTGTACGCCCTTCCGCTGGGCGGGGCCCGTGACGCCCTGCACGGCCGCTGGCTGGGCCATCCCGCCCACCCGATGATGGTGCAGGTCCCCATCGGGGCCTGGATGTCCGCCGCCGTCCTGGACCTGCTGCCCGGGCAGCGCCGCGGCGCCGACACCCTGGTGGGCCTGGGTCTGACGGCGGCCGCCCCGGCCGCCCTGGCGGGCTGGGTGGACTGGGCCGACATGCGCAAGCCGCAGATGCGGGTGGGGCTGGTGCACGCGGCGGCGAACATCACGGCCGTCGGCCTGTACGCCGCCTCGCTCAACGCCCGGCTGCGCGGCCGGCGCGGGCTGGGACGCCTCCTGGGCTTCGCGGGACTGACCGTGGTGGGGGTGGGAGGCGGCCTGGGCGGGCACCTGGCCTACCGTCAGGCCGCGGGGGTCAACCACGCCGAGCAGGTCCCGGCCGTGGTCGAGCCCGGCTGGCACCCGATCGGCGACCTGGCGGACCTGCCGGTCGGCGAACCGGTGCGGCGTCACGTGGGCGAGACCCCGCTGCTCGTCGTCCGCGAGCCCGGCGGGACGGTGCACGCGCTGGCCGACCGGTGCAGCCACATGGCCGGGCCGCTGTCCCGGGGGAAGATCGTCGACGGCTGCGTGCGGTGCCCGTGGCACGGCAGCGTCTTCCGCCTCTCGGACGGCTGGAACGTGCGCGGCCCCGCGACCTCGCCCCAGCCGGTCTTCGAGACCCGGCTGGTGGACGGCCGGGTGGAGGCGCGACTGGTGAGCGAACCGGCCGAGGCGCACCGTTCCGTGCCCAGGTCCGCGTAGACCGGCGCGGGCCGGTGCGCCGGGGGTCGGCGCCGGCGGCCGGCCGCGGGTCGCGGTGCTCACAGGGCCCGCAGACCGTTGATCACATCGCGCAGGACCCTCTCGTCGGGCAGTTCGGCCGGAGGCACCGGGCGGGCGACGCGCACCAGTTCGGCGGCCACGAGATCGCCGACGAGGACCCGGACGACCCCCACCGGCAGGTCCAGCCCGACCGCCAGTTCGGCGATCGGCTGGGGAGCCCGCCGGCACCGGGCGACGATGTCGAGGTGCTCTGGGCCGAGGGCACCGGGGAGGCCGGGGGGTTCGGTGTCCGCCGGGACGCCGAACCCGTCCGGATCGTCCGCGTCCGGTCGGGCGATCACCAGTGCCACCAGGTCGATGCGGCCCCCGCGGCTGCTGCGGGTGCGGCCGCGCGTCATGGCGTACGGCCGCACCACCGGCCCGGCCGCGTCGTCGAACCACCGATCCGTCACGGTGCCTCACCCCCCGCCGGGCGCGCCGCGCCGGGGCGCGGTCCCCAGATGGGCGCCGACCCGCTTGACGAGCAGTGTCGTCTCGTAGGCGATCCGGCCCACGTCGGCGTCGGCGTCCGACAGCACGGCCAGGCAGCTTCCGTCGCCCGCCGCGGTGACGAACAGGAACGCCCGCTCCAACTCGACCACGGTCTGCCGGACCTCCCCCGTCCCGAACCGCAGTCCGGCGCCCCTGGCGAGGCTGTGGAAGCCGGAGGCCACGGCGGCCAGGTGCTCGCCCTCCTCGCGGGTGAGGTCCCCGGAGACGCCCCGGGGCAGGCCGTCGCCGGAGAGCACCAGCGCCTTGCGGATGCCGGCGACCCGTCCCGCCAGCTCGTCCAGGAGCCAGTCCAGTTCACCCGTTTCCCGGGCGGTGCCGCTTTCCGTGCCGTGCGGTGCGGTCATCGGCCGCTCCTCTCCGATGAGTCGTTCCCGGTGCGGCGCCGCCCCGGAGGTCGGGCTCCGCGTCGTCCGGGAGGTCCGTGTTCTGCCGCCGGCCGCGCCACAGGCCGCGCTGGAGCGCGGCCATCCGGTCGCGCACCTCGTCGGCGTCCCGGGTCCGGTCCCCTTCCCCGCCCCGGTCCCGTTCCCGGCCGCGCTCCGGTGTGCCCGGTTCCCCGACGAGGCCGCCCTGCCGTACGCGCCGGGGCAGGCCGCTCTCCGTGGTCGGCGTCCCCGCGGCACGCCGCGGTCCCCGTTCCGGTTCGCCGTGCGCGGTCCCGGCGTCGGCCGGATGCCCGTGGTCGAAGCGGCCGGTGTGCCCGCCGAGGAGGTCGCCGATGCTGCCGTGGGCCTGCCGCACGGGCCCGACGGGAGCCTCCGGCGCGGTGGGAGCGTCCCGCACCGCTCCGAGCGCGGGACGCGGCTCGCGGCGCGGAAGGCCCGCGGCGGTCCGGGTCCCCTCGACGCCCTTGGCCCCCTCGGCGTTCCCGGGCGCCTCGGTGAGCAGCGCGCCCGGGATGAGCACGACGGCGGTGGTGCCGCCGTACGGGGAGGGCTGCAGGGAGACGCGGACGCCCTGGCGCCGGCCGAGCCGCGAGACGACGAACAGACCGAGCCGGTCGGTGTCGGAGAGCCGGACGTCGGGGGTCTCGGCGAGCCGGAGGTTCGCCTCCAGCAGCGCCTCGGGGGCCATGCCCAGGCCGCGGTCGTGGATCTCCAGGGCGAAGCCGCTGGGCACCCGCTCGCCGACCACCTGGACCGCGGTGTGCGGAGGCGAGAAGACGGTCGCGTTCTCCAGGAGTTCGGCGATGAGGTGGGTGAGGTCGGCGATGGCGGCGCCGTCGACCGCGAGCGGGGGCAGGCGCCGCACCTCGATGCGCTCGTACTCCTCCACCTCGGACACCGCCGCGCGGACGACGTCCATCAGCGGGATGGGTTTGCGCCACTGCCGGGAGGGGGCGGCGCCGGAGAGGATCACCAGCCCCTCGGCGTGGCGCCGCATACGGGTGGTGAGGTGGTCGAGCCGGAAGAGGTCGGCCAGTTCCTCGGGGTCCTCGGTGCGCCGCTCCATGGCGTCCAGCAGGGTGATCTGGCGGTGCAGCAGCACCTGGTTGCGGCGGGCGAGGTTGACGAAGACCTCGGAGACGCCCCGGCGCATGTCCGCCTGCCGGACGGCGGCCTCGACGGCGGCCCGCTGAAGGGTGTTCAGGGCCTGCCCGACCTGTCCCATCTCGTCGCGCCCGTACTCCAGGCGCGGCGCCTCGGTCTCGACGTCGATCTGCTCGCCCGCGGCGAGTCGCCGCATGATGGCGGGCAGCCGCACCCCCGCGGCCTCGTTCGCCTCCCTGCGCAGGGCGCCGAGGTCGCGGACGAGGCCGCGGCCGATGCGGAAGGAGACGACCACGGAGACCAGCACGGCGACGAAGCCCAGGATCCCGGCGATCCCGGCGCGCAGCAGCACGGATTCGGCCTCGGGCTCGACGCGCTGCCGGTAGCGGGCCTCCGACTCCTCGTCCAGACGCCGTAATTCGTCCAGGACGCTCCCGGCGGTCGTCCGCCAGCGGTCGGCGTTGAAGGCGCCCACCGCGCCGGGGGCACCGGCGTCGACGATCCGGTCCTCGGCGGCGCGCAGGGCCCGGCCTTCGGTACCGGACCAGAACTCCTCGTACCTCTCGCGGTCCTCGGCGGGGAGCATTCCCAGGTGGATGCGGTAGGTGAGGTCGCGTTCGGCCACCCGGTCGGAGAACGCGCGCAGTTCGTCCTTGGTCATCCGTCCGGCGGTGAACGCGGCGGCCATCAGCGCGTCCTCGCGGGAGAGGTACTCGCGGGCGCGGGCGAGGCCGGTGAGGGCGCGACCCTCGGTGTCGAGACGGACGTCGTCCAGGCCGCGCAGGCTGGCGAGGAAGGAGTGGCAGGGGTCGACGACGGCGTTGTACGCGTCGTAGGCGTCCCGGCGTTCGATGGTGTTCTCCTCGATCCGCTCCCGCACCCTCCCCAACCGGTCGAGCCCGTCGAGGAGGTCGTCCAGCCGTCTGTGGGAGTCGGCGTCCAGGTCGTCGCGCACCTCCTCGCCCGACGCGCGGGCGCGCAGGGCCGCCACCGCCCGGTCGGTGACGCGCCGACCGTCGCGGAGGGCGGTCAGGGAGTCGGCGCGGCGGGGATCGGCGAGGTGGACGAGGGCGTGGCGGCGTTCCTCCTGGAGCGCCCGGACGGTCTCCCGGACCGGGCCGCCGAGCTCGTCCGTGACGGCGGCGACGTCGAGCAGCCGGTCCGCCTCGCGACTGGTGATCACAGTGGCGAACGTCCAGATCGAGGTGAGCGCCACCAGGGGGACCAGCAGTAACGCCACGATCTTCCGGCGGATCGACTTGCCGCGAAAGCGCATGGCCTCCCCTACGTCCACCCCGTCGCACAGGGACATGAGTTTCCTCAGCAAACGGCGCGAGCCTACTACCGACACCGGGCGACTCGTAGACACGTCCGAGCCATCGAGTGCCTGTCGCGTGGCCGGCCCGCACGGTTGTGACGCCATGCTGGGATACACCGGACACCGGAGGGTGCGCCGGAGACGCGGGCACGGCGCGGCGCGGGGAGATCACATGGGGCTGAACAGGGCCGACTGGGGGCCGGGCGGATTCGATCAGTTTCGGTCCGACCGGTATGAGGACACGGTGTACGAGGAGAGTGGAGATTCCATGGACACCATGTCGCGACTTCCCGATCCGGTGCGGGCGGCGGCCGTGCGCGCGGTCATCCTCGTGGCGGTGACGCTGGTGCTGGTGATGATCGCCGTGCTGTGCTCCCTGGCCATGGTGTGGCTCGCCTTTCCGATGGTGCTGGTGGCGGTGGCGAGCACGGTGATCACCACCTGGGGGGTGCTGGACGTGTGGGTGACCCGGCAGATGTGGATCCAGCGGAACGGGGTGGTCTCCACACCCAGCAGCGCGGCGCGCGAGCGCGGCCCCTTCCGCCGCGGGCGGCGGGCGCCGTCGCCCGGCGGGGCCGGGGGGACGGGCGGTCCGGAGGGCGTCCTGAACTCCGGGGCGTCCCGGGGAAACCCCTGACGACGGCCCTTGGGGGCACGCCGTTCGCCCGTGCCCGGCCGGCGCGTCCGTGTCGGTCAGCCGGACGCCGTGCCGGCCGCGGCGCGGGCCTCCCGCCCCCGTTCGGCGTGTTCCCGTTCGGCGTGTTCGGGGCGCCGGAACATCCGGGTGGCCGTGACCTCGCCGTGCACCGGTTCGGCGTCGGGATCCCGCTTGGGCAGTCCGGGCCGCAGGTGCTCCTCGACGCTGATGTACTTCAGCCCCGCCCGCAGGTCCGCGTCGTTGCGCAGCCGGATCACCAGCGGGAACTCCGCGAGCGCGGTGGTGTCGAACAGGCCGGTGGTGTAGATGAGCTGGACGCCGAGCGCGTCGGCGACGGCCCGCTGGAGCTCCAGCAGATAGGTGGCGTTGGCCCGGCCGATGGGATTGTCGAGGAAGAGCGTGCCGGCGTGCCGGTGCTTGTCGCGGCCCCGGTCGTTGCTGCGCAGGGCGGCCATCGTGCAGTACAGGGCGATGGCGGCGGTCAGCAGCTGGCCGCCGGAGAAGACGTCGCCCATCTGCCCGACCGGCACCCGCTCGGCGCGCAGCACCGCGTCGGGCTTGAGGATCTCCACGGCGACCCCGCGCGGCTGGAGAGCGGCGTGGACGCCGCGCAGCAGCAGCGTCATGCCGTCCCGGCGCAGGTCGGAGTTCCGGCGGACGGCCGCCCGGGTGGCCTCGTCGATCACCTCGCCCAGCCGCTCGGTGAGGGCGGCCTGGTCCGGGTCCTCGAAGCGGATGCGCAGGAACTCCTGACCGGACCACTCCCCCAGGCCCTCCGGGAGCCGGGAGAGCCGCTGCGCGGAGCGGAGGGTGGCCAGTGAGGTCTCCACCAGGCCGCGCAGCCGGTCGACGATGCTGTCGCGGTTGCGCTCCAACTGCTCCAGCTCGTCGGTCAGGACACGCAGCCGTGGTTCGAAGGCCGCGGCCCAGGCGGCGGCGTGGTCGGGCAGGGCCGCGGAGGGCAGTTCGCGGATCTGCTGGCGGGCGGGGGTGCGCACCTGCTCGTAGCGGGTGGCGTTGGCGTGCCGCACCAGCACGTCGCACGCCTCGCGGACGGCCGCCTCGGCGGCGGTGAGGTCGGCGGCGCAGCCGCGCAGGGAACGGCGGGCCTCGGCGGCGGCGCGCCGGGCCTGCTCCAGGGTGTCGGCGTACGGCTCGGGGCGCTCCGCGCCGTCCTCCTGCCCCGACCCGTTCGTGCCGTGGGGGTCGCGCAGCAGGTCGCGGAGCATGGCGGCCAGTTCGTCGAAGGCGCCCGCCGCGTCCTCGGCCGCCCGGTGGGCGCGCACCAGCTCGGCGTGGGCGTCGCGGGCGGCCTCCAGGGCGTCGGTGCGGGCGGCCAGTTCGGTGTTGGCGCCCCGCAGCAGGGCCTGGGCGTGCTCGGCGTCGGCGGGCACCAGCTCCTCGGGCAGCTCGGTGTGGGCCTCGCCGTTCTCGGGCGCCAGGCGTTCGGCCTCGCCGCGCAGCCGGCCGAGCTGCTCGCTGGCGGCCGAGGCACGGGACTCCAGCATGTGGACCAGGGCCTCGGCGCGGGCGGCGGCGGCCTGCCGGGAGGGCCCGTCGGCGCCGTCGGGCCCCTCCAGGAGCTGAGCGGCGCGGGTGCGGACCTTGTTGGTGAGCCGGTCCAGGGCGGCGCGGGCGGCGCTCTCGTCCCCCTCGGCGCGGGCCTGTTCGGCACGCAGGTCGGCCCCGACGCCGACCTTCTCGTAGAGCTGGGAGGCCGCGCGGTACGCCTCGCGCAGGGCGGGGAGGGAGGCCGGCGGTTCGGCGTCGGCCGGGCCCTCCGCCTCGCCGAGGCCCTCGGGGGCGTCGGGCGCGCCCGCGATCTCGGCGCGCTCGGCGCGCAGCGCGCGGGCGGTTCGGCGGGCGCGACGGGTTCGAGGTCGGCGCCCAGGAGGCGGA
>NZ_BAAASZ010000008.1:104882-243592 GCF_039533145.1 Streptomyces macrosporus | reverse complement strand
AAGGAATGACGGCACGCCGCACTCCACCCCGGAAGGGTAGTCACACCAAGTGAGTGATCGCCGCAGGAAGCGGCAGAAGGTCTGTCCGAAGCCGGCGGCTCCGTGGCAGCTCGGAGCACGTTACACGAAGGGTCGCCCTTCGCCAAATCGCTAGCTCTTGTCGCCCGAGGCCAGCTCGCGGCTGCGGTCGCGGGCCGCCTCCAGGGCCGCGATGAGGGCGGCGCGGACACCGTGCTTCTCCAGCTCGCGGATGGCGCTGATCGTGGTGCCCGCGGGGGAGGTGACCGCCTCGCGGAGCTTGACCGGGTGCTCACCGCTGTCGCGGAGCATCACCGACGCGCCGATGGCGGCCTGGACGATCAGGTCGTGCGCCTTGTCCCGAGGAAGACCGAGGAGGATGCCCGCGTCGGTCATGGCCTCCACCAGGAAGTAGAAGTACGCCGGACCCGAGCCGGACAGGGCCGTGGCGGCGTCCTGCTGGGACTCCGGGACGCGCAGCGTCTTGCCGACCGGCTTGAAGATCTCCTCGGTGCGGACGAGATGGGCCTCGCCGGCGTGCGTGCCGGCGGAGATCACCGACATGCCCTCGTCCACCAGGACCGGGGTGTTCGGCATGACGCGGACGACCGGGGTGCCCTCGGGGAGGCGTTCCTCCAGGAAGGTCGTCGGGATGCCGGCCGCGGCGCTGATGACCAGACGATCGGCGGGGACGTGGGGGGCCAGCTCTTCGAGGAGGGCCGCCATGTCCTGCGGCTTCACCGTCAGGATCAGGGTGTCGGCGGTCTTGGCGGCCTCGGCGTTCGTGACCGCGGTGACGCCGTGGCGCGCGTGCAGCTCCTCGGCGCGTTCCGGACGGCGGGCGGTGATCAGGAGGTTGGACGGCGACCAGCCGGCGCGGATCATGCCCGACAGCAGGGCCTCGCCGATCTTGCCCGCCCCGAGGACGGCGATCTTCTGGGTCATGGGACGACTCACCTTGTCCGGATTCGGTGCGTGCGGTGCTGCACCGCCATCCTCGCACCCCTGGCGCCGCTGTCGCCGGACCGTCCATTTGGCGGGCACGGCCACACGTCGAACGGATCTCGGGGATTTGGTTCCTCGGGATGAGCGGGCCCCTGAGGTCCCTCTCGTTTCCGGGATTCCGCGGGAAGAGAAAGGCGGCGATCCGATTCCGTCGGCCCACCGCCGTGCCCTCCCCCGTTCCCCCCTGCCCGTATCCGTCAGGGCGTGCGGCGGCGGAGGGTGACCGCGCCCACGGCGAGGACGAGGGCGGCGCTGCCGGCGACGACCACGATGTCGCGGACGAAGTCGCCGGTGACGTCGGTGTTGCGCAGGACCTCGTTCATGCCGTCCACCGCGTAGGACATGGGCAGGACGTTGGAGACGGCCTCCAGGACGGGCTGCATGCTGTCGCGCGGGGCGAACAGCCCGCAGAGCAGGAGCTGCGGGAAGATGATCGCGGGCATGAACTGGACGACCTGGAACTCGGTGGCGGCGAAGGCCGAGACGAACAGGCCCAGCGCCGTGCCGAGGACGGCGTCGAGCAGGGCGACGAGCAGCAGCAGCCAGGGGGAGCCCGCGAAGTCCAGGTCCAGGAACCAGACCGCCACGCCGGTGGCCAGCGCCGCCTGGGCGATGGCCAGCACCCCGAAGGCCAGGGCGTAGCCGAGGATCAGGTCGGCCTTGCCCAGCGGCATGGAGAGCAGGCGCTCCAGCGTCCCCGAGGTGCGTTCGCGCAGGGTGGCGATGGAGGTGACCAGGAACATCGTGATCAGCGGGAAGATGCCGAGCAGCGATGCGCCGATGCCGTCGAAGGCGCGGCGGTCGGCGTCGAAGACGTAGTAGAGCAGGGTCAGCAGGAGCACCGGGACGAGCAGCAGGAGCGCGATCGTGCGGTGGTCGTGACCGAGCTGGCGCAGGACGCGGCGGGCGGTGGCCAGGGTGCGGTGGACGTTCACCGGAGTGCCTCCTTGCGGCGGGCGGTGTCGACCAGGTGGAGGAAGGCGTCCTCGATGGTCTCGGTGCCGGTGCGGGAGCGCAGGGCGTCGGGGGTGTCGTCGGCGAGGACGCGGCCGGCGCGCATCAGCAGCAGGCGCTCGCAGCGGTCGGCCTCGTCCATGACGTGGGACGAGATGAGCAGGGTGGTGCCGCGCTCGGCGGCCAGGCGGTGGAAGAGGTTCCACAGGTCGCGGCGGAGGACGGGGTCCAGGCCGACGGTGGGCTCGTCGAGGACCAGCAGCTCGGGGGTGCCCAGCAGGGCCACGGCCAGGGAGACCCGGGAGAGCTGGCCGCCGGAGAGGTTTCCGGCGAGGACGTCGGCGTGGGAGGCGAGGTCGACGTCGGCGAGGGCGTGTTCGACCTGTTCGCGGCGGGCGGCGCCGGTCAGCCCGAGGACGGACGCGAAGTAGTCCAGGTTCTGGCGGGCGGTGAGGTCGGCGTAGACGGAGGGCGACTGGGTGACGTAGCCGACGCGGGAGCGCAGCGGAGCGGCTCCGGCCGGTCGGCCGAGGACGTCGAGGGTGCCGGTGACCTTGGCCTGGGTACCCACGATGGCGCGCATCAGCGTGGACTTGCCGCAGCCGCTGGGGCCCAGGAGGCCGGTGACGGTGGAGCGCGGCACCTCGAAGGCGAGGTCGTCGAGAACGGTGCGACCGCCGCGTACGACGGTGAGGCCGTCGGCGCGGATCGCCGGACCGGCATCAGAATTCATCATGTGTTGAATAATGCTCCCGTGCCGCCGGGGCGTCAAGCGGGAGCGGGGACGGGCACGCGTACGCCCCGCCCGGAGGGTTCCGGGCGGGGGTCGGGGTTCTCTCCTGCGCGCCTACGCGCTTCGGGGCACCGCCCCGGTGGGGGCGTGCCGCAGGACGAAACGGTGCATCCCGTCGTGGGTGCCGGCGTCCCGGAAACCGGACTTGAGCAGGACCCGCTGCGAGGGCAGGTGGCCCGGGTCCGTCTCCGCGCGCACCTCGGTGACGTCCGGCCGGTCCAGGGCCCAGGCGGTCAGGGCGCGCGTCGCCTCGGTGGCGATGCCCCTGCCCCGGTACGCCTCCACCAGGCCGTAGCCGATCTCGACCGAGCCGTTCTCGTCCGGCGCCGAGTGGAAGCAGATGTCGCCGACGGTCTCCCCGCCGTCGCGCACCACGATCTGGTAGAGGCCGAACCCGGGCCGGTAGGCGTCGACGAGGAGCATCCGACTCACGAGCACGAGGCCGCCGAGCGTCCCCTCGGACGGATAGCCCTCGGCCCAGCGGGCGTCCGCCGTCGGACGTCCCCGGAGGAGGGGCCCGATCTCGTCCGGCCGCACCTCGCGCAGCGTCAGCCGCGGGGTGGTCAGGACGTTGCCGCCGTCGGCGGGTCGGGTGCCGGGTGCGTCCGGGGACGTCATCGGTGCGGTCCTCCCTTCCGGAACCCCTCGGCCGGGTCCGCGGTCAGCGCCTCCGGCCGGACCGGGGCTTCGCGCCGCGGCGGGCGGCCGGGTTGCCGCGCCGGGAGGCACGGCCGGCGGCACGGCGCTCGTACCGCTCGACGGCGCGGTCGTACTCCGCGCGCAGCCGCTTCTCGCCCGGCGCCTCGACCAGACTGCGCAGGGCGTAGGCGAGCAGGACGCCGATGAAGCCGATCGCCTTGACGGTGCGCATCGACGGATCGGGGGCGCGGACGTCGTCGGGGTCGCGGGTGTAGTCGCCCAGGGTGCGGGCGAAGGCCATGGAGCTGCACACCGCGAAGGCGACCACCAGCAGCGTGCTCACCAGATCGCCGGTCCGGGCGATCGCCGTCCCCTCGTACGCCAGCCGCAGCGCGTACGCCCCGGCCGCCGCCAGCAGCAGCGCCCCGAACGCGAGCGCGATCCGGCGCAACGGGTAGCCACCGGAGTGGTCCACCCAGGTGGTGCCGTAGAACCGGATCGGCTCGGGCTCGGGGCGCTCCCGCTGTTCGCTCATGGTGTCGATTATGCGGGCTGTGCGGGCGGGGCCGGGGCGGGTTCCGCGGGCGTCAGCCGAGCTTGGTGACGTCCCGCACCGCGCCCTTGTCGGCGCTGGTGGCCATGGCCGCGTAGGCGCGCAGGGCGTTGGACACCTTGCGGTCGCGGTTCTTCGGCGCGTACGCGCCGCCCAGGACCTCGCGGCGGGCGGCGAGGGTGGCCTCGTCCACCTTCAGCTCGATGGTGCGGTTCGGGATGTCGATGGCGATCAGGTCGCCGTCCTGGACCAGGGCGATGGTGCCGCCCGCCGCCGCCTCCGGGGAGACGTGGCCGATGGACAGGCCCGAGGTGCCGCCGGAGAAGCGGCCGTCGGTGATCAGCGCGCACTTGGCGCCCAGGCCGCGGCCCTTGAGGAACGAGGTCGGGTAGAGCATCTCCTGCATGCCCGGACCGCCCTTGGGGCCCTCGTAGCGGATGACGACGACGTCGCCCTCCTTCACCTGCTTGCCGAGGATCTTCTCGACGGCCTCCTCCTGCGACTCGCAGACCACGGCCGGGCCGGTGAAGGTCAGGATCGACTCGTCGACGCCGGCCGTCTTCACCACGCAGCCGTCCTGGGCCAGGTTGCCGTGGAGGACGGCCAGGCCGCCGTCCTTGGAGTAGGCGTGCTCCACGTCGCGGATGCAGCCGTTCGCCGCGTCGGTGTCCAGGGACTCCCAGCGCTCGGACTGGGAGAAGGCGCTGGCGGAGCGGACGCAGCCGGGGGCGGCGTGGAACAGTTCGACGGCCTCGGGGGACGGGGAGCCGCCGCGGATGTCCCAGGTCTTGAGCCACTCGGCCAGGGAGTCGCTGTGGACGGTGCGCACGTCCTCGTTGAGCAGGCCCGCGCGGTACAGCTCGCCCAGGATGGCGGGGATGCCGCCCGCCCGGTGGACGTCCTCCATGTAGTACGAGCCGTTGGGCGCGACCTTGGACAGGCACGGCACCCGGCGCGAGACCGCGTCGATGTCGGACATCGTGAAGTCCAGCTCGGCCTCCTGCGCGGCGGCCAGCAGGTGCAGGATCGTGTTGGTGGAGCCGCCCATGGCGATGTCCAGGGCCATGGCGTTCTCGAAGGCGGCGCGGGAGGCGACGGCGCGCGGCAGGACGGTGGCGTCGTCCTGCTCGTAGTAGCGCCGGGCGAGCTCCACGACGGTGCGGCCGGCGTCCTCGTAGAGCGCCCTGCGGGCGGTGTGGGTGGCCAGGACCGAGCCGTTGCCGGGCAGCGCCAGGCCGATGGCCTCGGTGAGGCAGTTCATCGAGTTGGCGGTGAACATGCCCGAACAGGAGCCGCAGGTCGGGCAGGCGTTCTCCTCGATGAGGGCCATGTCCTCGTCGGAGACCGCGTCGTTGGCCGACTCGGCGATGGCGCTGATCAGGTCGAGCTTGCGGACCGTGCCGTCGACGAGGGTGGCGCGGCCGGACTCCATCGGGCCGCCGGAGACGAAGACGGTGGGGATGTTCAGCCGCAGGGCGGCCATGAGCATGCCCGGGGTGATCTTGTCGCAGTTGGAGATGCAGATCAGGGCGTCGGCGCAGTGGGCCTCGGTCATGTACTCCACGGAGTCCGCGATCAGGTCGCGGGACGGCAGGGAGTAGAGCATGCCGCCGTGGCCCATGGCGATGCCGTCGTCCACGGCGATGGTGTTGAACTCGCGGGGGACGCCCCCCGCCGCCTTGACCGCCTCGCTGACGATCCGGCCGACCGGCTGAAGGTGGGTGTGCCCGGGGACGAACTCGGTGAAGCTGTTGGCCACCGCGATGATCGGCTTGCCGAAGTCCTCGCGCGCTACGCCCGCGGCCCGCAGGAGGGCACGGGCCCCCGCCATGTTGCGGCCGTGGGTGACGGTGCGGGACCTCAGCTCGGGCATGGCTGCTCCACTCCTTCGTGAGCCGGTGGACGCGTCGGTTCGCGGACGGTCCGTAGGATGTGCCGGCCTGGGGGCCGTAGCCTTCGAGCGTACGCTCCCCGCCCATGATCCGGACCGAAAGTCCGGATCGTAAGACGTCGGTTCACCCTCCGCCCGGGTGTTCCCCGGACGGACGCGCGGTGTGCCCCCCGGCCGGGGCGCTCCCGGTCAGGTGGTGCTGGACGACCGGCGCGAGCCGTGCGACCAGGTCGTCCGCCCTCTCGGAGGCCAGCGGCTCGATGCCGAGCACGTAGCGCATGATGACCGTGCCCACCAGTTGGGCCGCGGCCAGCTCCACGCGCAGCTCCCGGTCCGGGGCGTCCAGCGTCCGCGCCACCCGGGTCATCAGCTCCCGCGTCACCATGCCCCGGAAGATCCGGGCCGCGGTCTCGTTGTTGACCGCCGAGCGGACGATGGCCAGCAGGGGCGCGCGGGTGGCCGGGTCCTCCCACAGTCCGAGGAAGAAGCCGACGAGCCGGTGGCCCAGGACGTCGGGGGCCTCCGGCGGAAGCCGTTCCAGGACCTCCCGGACGGGCGCCAGGGAGACCTCGACGGCCGCCTCGAAGACCTGCTCCTTGGTGCCGAAGTAGTGGTGGACCAGGGCCGGGTCGACCTCCGCCCCGCGGGCGATGGCCCGGATGGACGCCTTGTCGTAGCCGCGCTCGGCGAACTCGGCGCGGGCCGAGGCGAGGATGCGGTCGCGCGCGGCCTCCCCCGCCGCCGCGCGGGCGGCCGACGTCGGACGGCCGCGACGGCGCGCGGGCCGCGCGGCGTTCCCCGCGTTCCCGGCGTCCGCTTCGGGGCCGTTCACTGTCCGGCCGCCGGGGCGGCGGAGCCGAGGTGGAGACGGGTGAAGGCCAGCGCCTCGGCGAGGTCGGCCTCGCGTTCGGCCGAGGACATCGCGCGTCGGGTGTTGACCTCCACCACGACGTTCCCGTCGAAGCCGGACGCGGCCAGGCGTCCCAGCACCTCGGCGCACGGCTGGTTCCCGCGCCCGGGGACGAGGTGCTCGTCCTTGGCGGAGCCCCGGCCGTCGGCGATGTGCACGTGCGCCAGGCGGTCGCCCATGCGGTCCACCATGCCGAGGGTGTCGTTGCGGGCCGTGGCCGTGTGGGACAGGTCGAGGGTGAAGTGGCGGTAGTCGTCCTCGGTGGGGTCCCAGGCAGGGGCGTACGCGAGCATCTCGCGGTCGCGGTAGCGCCAGGGATACATGTTCTCGACGGCGAAGCGCACGTCGGTCTCGTTCGCCATCCGCCACACGCCCCGGACGAACTCCCGGGCGTAGGCGCGCTGCCAGCGGAACGGCGGGTGGACCACGACCGTGCCCGCGCCCAGCTTCTCGGCGGCCTCGCGGGAGCGCTGGAGCTTGGTCCAGGGGTCCTTGGACCAGACCCGCTGGGTGATCAGCAGGCAGGGGGCGTGCACGGCCAGCACCGGGACGCCGTGGAAGTCGGAGAGTCTGCGCAGGGCCTCGATGTCCTGGCTGACCGGATCGGTCCACACCATGACCTCGACACCGTCGTAGCCGAGGCGCGCGGCGATCTCGAAGGCCGTCGCCGTGGTCTCCGGATAGACGGAGGCCGTGGAGAGGGCGACCTTCGGTTCCGGCTTCGGTTCCGGGGAGTGCACCGCTGGATGAACCACGGGGAACAGCCTACGGCGCGGCGCGGAAAGGCCCCGCGGTACGGCGGCCTTTCCGGGGCGGACGGGGCGGAAGTGTGGGAAAGCTCACGACGCCGACGCGGTGGCCAGGGTGTCCAGGCGGCGCAGGATGACGCCCTCGCGCAGGGCCCAGGGGCAGACCTCCAGCCTCTCCACGCCGAAGAGGTCCATGACGCCCTCCGCCACCAGCGCCCCGGCCAGCAGCTGCCGGGCGCGGCCCTCGGAGACGCCGGGGAGGTTCGCGCGCTCGGCGGTGGACATGCCGGCCAGCTTGGGCACCCACTCCTCCAGCGCGGCGCGATGCAGCTCGCGCTGCACGTACGGACCCTCGGCGGAGCGGGGGGCGCCCGCCAGTCGGGCGAGCTGTTTGAAGGTCTTGGAGGTCGCGACCACGTGGTCGGGCGCGCTCAGCCTGCTGAAGTCGCCGACGACCTTGGCGATCTCGTGCCGCACGTGGCGGCGCAGCGCGCGGACGTCGGCCGGGTCGGGCGGGTCGCCGGGCAGCCAGGCCGAGGTGAGACGGCCCGCGCCCAGGGGAAGGGAGACGGCGGCGTCGGGCTCCTCGTCGATGCCGTACGCGATCTCCAGCGAGCCGCCGCCGATGTCGATGACCAGCAGCCGTCCGGACGACCAGCCGAACCAGCGGCGGGCGGCGAGGAACGTCAGCCGCGCCTCGTCCTCGCCGGACAGCACCCGCAGTTCCACGCCCGTCTCGGCGGCCACGTGCGCCAGCACCCGGTCGGCGTTGGCGGCGTCCCGCACGGCGGAGGTGGCGAACGGCAGCAGGTCCTCCACGCCCTTGTCCTCGGCGACGTCCAGGGCCTCCTGGACGGTGGCGGCGAGCCTCTCCACCCCGTCGGGGCTTATCGCGCCGTCCTCGTCGAGGAGCTCGGCCAGGCGCAGCTCCGCCTTGTGGGAGTAGGCGGGCAGCGGGCGGGCGCCCGGGTGCGCGTCCACCACCAGGAGGTGCACCGTGTTCGAACCCACGTCAAGGACACCGAGTCTCATAAGGAGCCACGCTACTGCGGCCGGGTGAGACCCAGGGACACGGCGGAGGTGCATACCCTTGGGGCGTGACGAAGACGAAAACGGCGAACCAGGGCAAAGGCCGAAACGTGGGTGGTGGGCCGCGGCGCGCCAGGGACGAGGAGGTCGGGCTGGACCACGCCCGGATGTGGGTGGAGTTCCCGGACCCGGCGGACGACGAGCAGGTGTTCCGCTGCGACCTGACGTGGCTGACCTCACGCTGGAACTGCGTCTTCGGCCGGGGGTGCCAGGGCATCCACGCGGGGCGCGCGAGCGACGGCTGCTGCACGCTGGGGGCGCACTTCTCCGACGAGGAGGACGAGAAGCGCGTGGCGGCGCACGCGGCACGTCTCACGCCCGAGCTCTGGCAGTTCCACGCGGAAGGGACCTCCGAGCGCGGCTGGGTCGAGGTGACCGAGGACGGCGAGCGGCAGACGCGGCGGCACCAGGGCGCGTGCATCTTCCTCAACCGTCCCGGCTTCCCGGCCGGCGCGGGCTGCGCGCTGCACACGATGGCGCTGCGGGAGGGCCGCGAGCCGCTGGAGACCAAACCGGACGTGTGCTGGCAGCTCCCGATCCGGCGGACGTTCGAGTGGGTGGATCTGCCGGACGGCGAGCAGAAGCTGTACGTCTCGATCGGCGAGTACGACCGCCGCGGCTGGGGCCCGGGCGGGCACGACCTGCACTGGTGGTGCACCGGCGCGCCGTCCGCCCACCAGGCCGGCGAGCCGGTGTACGTCTCGTACCGGCCGGAGCTGACGGAGCTGATGGGCCCGGCGGCGTACGAGCGGTTGGCGCGGCTGTGCGAGGAGCGGCTGGCGGCCGGGTCGGTACCGGCCCCGCACCCGGCGGACGGACCCGCCGCACCGGCCGACGAACCGGAGGCCGGATGACGCGGTGAGGGGCCGCCCGGTGGCGGTCGGCGGCGATCGCGCGGGTGGCGATCGCGCGGGTGGCGATCGTCCGCGCGCGGGCCCGCGGGCTGTGCCGGAGCCTGCTTCCGGATCGCCGTGCCGGCCGGGGGCCGACCGGGGGGAGGCCCCGGCGGCACCCCGGCCCGCGTGGCGCGGCAGCGGCTCGGAGCCCTAGCCGGACTGCGCCGGCGGGGACGGAGCGGGCTGCGACGGCGGCGGGGCGGACGGCTCGTTCGGGCCGCCGGCGGGAGGCGGCTCGGACGGTTCCCGGGGCGGTGGGGCGGACGGCGGCGGGTCGGCGGGGGCGGGCGCGGCGCCGCGCCCCTGGAGGGTGATCACCGCCTTGGCGGGGTGGATCGAGATGCGTGCCGTCCACATGCCGGCGGGCTCCCGCGCCCGGTCCACGGTGACCGTGATCGTGATCGACTCCCCGGGGCGCAGCGTCCCGTGCGCACGGCTCAGCCTCAGCCAGGGGGCGTCCGTGGCGGCCGACCACTGGACCGGCCGGCCCCCGGAGGCGACGAGCGTGACGAGCGTGGCGTCCCCGGCGGGCTGTGCCTCGACCGTCAGCCGTCCCGGGCCCGTACGGCCGTCCTTCCCCGGTGCGCCGTCCTCGCCCGCCCGTCCCTTCCGGTCCGGACCGGAGGGGGAGGACTTCTCCCCGTCGGCGCCGTCCACGTCGACGCGGATGCCGGGCCCGTCGCGGGAGGTGTCGGTGCTCCCGGCGCGGCTCCGGTCCCCGTAGGGCACTCCGTACGGGTTGTCGGAGTCCTTCCGCTCGGCCGCCGAGACCGGGGCGCTGCCCGGGCCGGCGTCCGCCAGCGGCGCCCCCCGGTACGCCGCCCACAGCGCCAGCACCGGCGCGGCGACGACGGTCGCCACGACCGTGGTGGTCACCGCACGGCTGCGCAGCCGGTCGAAGCGTTCGGCCCGGTCCCTGGCCCCGACGGGGAAGCCGCGCCGGTCGAAGCGCGGGGTGTGCTGGGCCCGCGCGTGCAGCGCGGCGAGCATGGCGGCGTGCACCTCGTGGCGCGGCGCCTTCAGCACGGTGAGCGCCCCGGTGTCCGCGGGCGCGGTGCCCGGCCACGGGCCGCCCGCCAGCACCCGCTCGGCGGTGCGGCGGCACTCGGGGCACTCGTCCACGTGTCGCACCAGCTCCCGGCGCAGCGCGCTGCCCAGCAGCACCTCGCGGTCCCCGGCGAGCCGGGCCACGGCGGCGCAGCCGCCCCGGTCGAGGACGGCGAGGGCGGTACGGGTGCGCTCCACCTCGCAGGCGCCGCTGGAGAGCAGCAGTTCGGTGCCGTCGTGGTCCATGCCGAGCACGGCGGCGACCTCGTGGACGGGCAGGTGGTGGCGCACGGCCAGTTCCAGGGCCTCGCGCTGCTCGGGGCTCGTGCCGGCCGCCTCGGGCCAGGCGAGCGCGGCCAGCTCGCGGCGGCGCACGGTGGCGACGGGCCCGGGAAGCTCGGGAGGCACGGTGCGGCTCTGCCGCTCGGCGAGGCGCCGCAGGCAGGACCAGCGGACCAGCGCGTACAGCCAGGCCCGGTGCAGTGCCGTGTCGCCGGGGGTGCGGCCGCGGCGGCGCTGCCGGTCGGCGATGGCCAGCGCCTCGCCGAGGACGGTGATGGCCGCCTCGTGCTCGCACATGACGGACAGGCAGTACGTGAACAGCCCGTCCAGGTGGTCCAGGTACGGGTCGAAGCACACCGGCGGCTGCGCCGCAGCGCGGTGCGTGCCACGGTGCGCCCGGTGTGCGCCGGTGGGATGCGTGGGGTGCTCGCGCCGAGTGCTCGTCACCCAGCCGACCGTAGGCGGAAGGCCGGGCATCCCTGGCCATGCTTGCGCGGGTTTAACCCTTACGGGTGACAACTTGCGGGAAACCGCACAAACGCACAGTGAAGGCCGGGGGAGAGTCGGGGGAGGGCGCGCCGGGGCCCGGCGAGCCGTCCGACGGCGCCGGCTCGGGGCGTCGCCGCGGTGCGGGTCCGCGCTGTCGGAGCCTCCGGCTACCGTGAGGCGCATGGCTGCCCGCAAGTCGTCCGCCAAGGACCGTCCCGCCTACCGCTGCACCGAGTGCGGCTACACCACCGCCAAGTGGCTCGGCCGCTGCCCGGAGTGCCACGCCTGGGGCACCGTCGAGGAGACCGGCGGCACCCCGGCCGTCCGCACCACCGCGCCCGGCCGGGTCTCGTCCCCCGCACTCCCCATCGGCCAGGTGGACGGGCAGGTGGCCACCGCGCGCTCCACCGGCGTGCCCGAGCTGGACCGGGTGCTCGGCGGCGGGCTGGTGCCCGGCGCGGTGGTGCTGCTGGCCGGCGAGCCGGGGGTGGGCAAGTCGACGCTGCTGCTGGACGTGGCCGCCAAGGCGGCCGGCCCCGACCACCGCACCCTCTACGTCACCGGCGAGGAGTCCGCCGGGCAGGTCCGGCTGCGGGCCGACCGGATCGGGGCGATAGACGACCACCTGTACCTGGCCGCCGAGACGGATCTCTCCGCCGTGCTGGGCCACCTGGACGAGGTGAAGCCCTCGCTGCTGATCCTGGACTCGGTGCAGACGGTGGCCTCTCCGGAGGTCGACGGCGCGCCGGGCGGCATGGCCCAGGTGCGCGAGGTGGCCGGGGCGCTGATCCGCGCCTCCAAGGAGCGCGGGATGTCCACGCTGCTGGTGGGCCACGTCACCAAGGACGGCGCCATCGCCGGTCCCCGCCTCCTCGAACACCTGGTGGACGTGGTGCTGCACTTCGAGGGCGACCGGCACGCCCGGCTGCGGTTGGTGCGCGGGGTGAAGAACCGCTACGGGGCGACCGACGAGGTCGGCTGCTTCGAGCTGCACGACGAGGGCATCACGGGTCTGGCCGATCCGTCGGGGCTGTTCCTGACCCGGCGCGACGAGCCCGTGCCCGGCACCTGTCTGACCGTCACCCTGGAGGGCCGCCGGCCCCTCGTCGCCGAGGTGCAGGCCCTGACGGTGGACTCCCAGATCCCCTCCCCGCGCCGCACGACGTCCGGCCTGGAGACCTCGCGGGTGTCGATGATGCTGGCCGTCCTCGAACAGCGGGGGAAGATCGCCCAGCTCGGCAAGCGCGACATCTACAGCGCCACCGTCGGCGGGGTCAGGCTCTCCGAGCCGGCCGCCGACCTCGCCATGGCGCTCGCGCTCGCCAGCGCCGCCAGTGACACCCCGCTGCCGAAGAACCTGGTGGCGATCGGCGAGGTGGGCCTGGCGGGCGAGGTGCGCCGGGTCACCGGGGTGCAGCGGCGACTGGCCGAGGCCGCGCGGTTGGGCTTCACCCACGCCCTGGTTCCGGTCGATCCGGGGAAGGTTCCCCAGGGGATGCGGGTGACGGAGGTCACGGACATAGGAGAGGCGCTGCGGGTGTTGCCCGCCCGCCCCCGTCGGAGCGCGCCACACGACGCCGACGGCCGCCGGTAGACTTTGCCCAGGTCTCGCCCGTACGTACGCATGACCCGAAGGAGTGCCGTGGCAGCCAATGACCGGGCAGCAGCCGGCTCCGACGGCCTGATGCGCGCCTCGCTGAGCGCCGTCGCGCCGGGTACCGCCCTGCGCGACGGCCTGGAACGCGTCCTGCGGGGGAACACCGGCGGACTCATCGTCCTGGGCATGGACAAGACCGTCGAGTCGCTGTGCACCGGTGGTTTCGTGCTGGACGTGGAGTTCAGCGCGACGCGGCTGCGCGAACTGTGCAAGCTGGACGGCGCGCTGATCCTCGACAAGGACATCACCAAGATCGTGCGGGCGGGTGTGCAGCTCGTCCCCGACGCCTCGATCCCCACGGAGGAGACGGGCACCCGGCACCGCACCGCGCAACGGGTGTCGATCCAGACCGGTTTCCCCGTGGTGTCGGTGAGCCAGTCGATGCGGCTGATCGCCCTGTACGTCGGCGGGCAGCGGCGGGTGCTGGAGGACTCGGCGGCGATCCTGTCCCGGGCCAACCAGGCGCTGGCGACGCTGGAGCGGTACAAGCTGCGTCTGGACGAGGTGGCGGGCACGCTCTCCGCGCTGGAGATCGAGGACCTGGTGACCGTCCGCGACGTCTCCGCGGTCTCGCAGCGGCTGGAGATGGTCCGCCGGATCGCCACGGAGATCGCCGAGTACGTGGTGGAACTGGGCACGGACGGGCGGCTGCTCTCCCTCCAACTCGACGAGTTGATCGCGGGCGTGGAGCCGGAGCGCGAGTTGGTCGCCCGCGACTACGTGCCCGAGCCGACCGCCAAGCGGTCCCGCACGGTCGACGAGGCGTTGACCGAGCTGGACCGGCTCTCCCAGACCGAACTGCTCGACCTGCCCACGGTGGCCCGGGCGTTGGGCTACAGCGGCTCTCCCGAGTCGCTGGACTCGGCGGTCTCGCCGCGGGGTTACCGCCTGCTGGCGAAGGTGCCGCGGCTGCCGAACGCCGTGATCGAGCGGTTGGTCGAGCACTTCGGCGGGTTGCAGAAGCTGCTGGCCGCGAGCGTGGACGACCTGCAGACCGTCGACGGCGTGGGCGAGGCGCGGGCCAGGTCGGTCCGCGAGGGGCTGTCGCGGCTGGCGGAGTCCTCGATCCTGGAGCGGTACGTCTAGCGGTACCACGGTGCCGTGGACGGTGCCCGGTCGCCGTGCGACCGGGCTTTTCCGTCTCCGCTCCGTCTTCCGCGCTCCGCGTCCGTACCCCGTCGTCCGCCGTCGCTCAGTCCTTGGTGAGTCAGTCCTTGGTGAGGACGAACGAGGTGCGCACCTTCTCCGCCAGTCCCTCGACCTTGGCCTCGACCAGGTAGGTGCCCGCCTTGGCGGTGTCGCCCGGAGTGCCGCACTCGGGGGTGCTGTGACGGCGGTCCCACTCCAGGGTGTGCACGGCCGTACCGCCCGCCGGCACCCGGTAGAAGGCCGAACGGTCGCCCTTCGGGCAGTGCTCGGACTTCCAGACCTTCTCGTCGCCGTCCCCGGCCTCGATGATGGTGAAGACGGTGGCCTCGCTGCCGAAGTCGACCTTGCAGGCGCCGTCGCCGCCGTTCCGCACCGTCAGCCGGAAGACGGGCTTCTCCCCGGGCGCGTACCGGTTCTCGACGCTGCGCAGCGTCACCTCGACCGAGCCGGGGCGGCAATTCGGGAGGTCGGAGCCGGCCGGCAGGGCCTCGGCACCGCCCGAAACGCCGGTGTCCGCACCGCCGTTCGCGCCACCGTCCGCGCCGTTCGCGCCGCCAACGCCGCCCACGCCTCCGTCTTCCCCGCCGTCGGCGCCACCGGTACCGCCGGAGCCGCCGGAGCCGCCCGTGTCTCCGTCCGCGCCGCCGGAGCCGCCGCTCACCTCGTCGCGCCCGCCGGGGTGTTCGCTGATGAGGGACTCGGAGGAGGACGGTCCGGGCGTGATGGTGCTGGGGGCGTGGCCGCCGTCCCGCCCTCTGCCCTGGTCGTTTCCGCCGTCGCCGTCGGGACTCCTGAACCAGACCGCCCAGACGACGAGCAGTACCAGGGCCGACAGGAGCACAAGCACAACCGCCCTTCGCCGCCAGTAGATGGAGGAAGGGAGGGGTCCAACCGGATGGCGCAGAGATCCCACGCGCAAACCTTACGAGACATCAAGTGCCCCACATGGCCTTACTCGCCGCACAAGCGGTCAACTTTTATGATGAACGGCCCTGTGGACCTGACGATCGTCAGGAACGACACCTGACGATCGCAGGGTGTGACGGAGCCGGTGCTTTCCGTACCGTTCACGCATGAACAGCGATCTTCCCAGCGATCTCCACGGCGACCTCTACCGCGATGTCACCGACTTCGCTCACGACACTCCCGGTTGGGTGCACACCCTCGCCGAGTACGGCACCGAGGGCGGGCTGCTCATCCTCCTCGCGCTGCTCGCGGCGGCGTGCTGGCGGGTGCGGCACGCCGAGCCGCGGGTGCTCGCGCGGGCCTTGCTCGGTCCGGTGGGGGTGGCGGTGGCGTACGGCATCAGCGAGGCCGTCAAGGTGGTCGTGCGGGAGGAACGGCCGTGTCGGGCCGTGGTGGGCGCGGCGGTTCCCATCGCCCCCTGCCCCGAGCCGGGCGACTGGTCCTTCCCCAGCAACCACGCCACCATCGCCGTCGCGTCGGCGGTGGCCGTCGTGGTCGTCTGGCGGGCGGCTGCCTGGTTGGCGCTGCCACTGGCGCTGTCGACGGCGTTCTCGCGGGTGTTCGTCGGTGTGCACTACCCACACGACGTGGCGGCCGGGGCGGTGTTGGGCACGGTGGTGGTGCTGTTGGTGACGTGGGCGGCGGTGGGGCCCGCCGCCGTGCTGGCGGACCGGGTACGCGCGCGGCTGGGCTACACCAGTCCGGCCTCGTAGGCGACGATCGCCGCCTGAACGCGGTTGCCGACCTCCAACCGGTCCAGGACGGCGCTCACATAGCCCTTCACGGTGCCCTCGGTCAGGTGCAGGCGCCGGGCGATCTCCGCGTTGGAGTGTCCCTCACCGATCAGGGCGAGGACCTCGCGTTCGCGGGTGGTGAGCGCTTCGGTGCGCGTCCGAGCCGCGGCACCACGCGCCAGACGGCGGGCGCCCAACTCGCTGATGACGTGCCGGGCGACCTTCGGGGAGAGGAAGGCGCCGCCGTCGGCCGCGGCCCGTACGCCGGAGAGCAACTCGTGCGGATCGCCGGACTTCAACAGGAAACCGCTGGCGCCGCCGCCGAGCGCGCGGGTGATGTAGGTGTCTTCGGAGAAGGTGGTCAGCATGACGACGGCGGTGTCCGGAACGGTCCGTACGATCTGCTCGCCCGCGGCCAGTCCGTCCAGACGGGGCATGCGGATGTCGAGCAGGGCGACGTCCGGCCGGTGGGCGCGGGCCAGTTCCACGGCCTCGCGGCCGTCCCCGGCCTCCGCGACCACCTCGATCCCGGGATCGGCGGAGAGGATGGCCCGCACTCCGGCGCGGATCATCGCCTCGTCATCGGCCAGCAGCACGCGGATGACTCCGGCTCCCACCGCCTCGGCCCCTGCTGCCCCGAACCCTGTCGCCTCGGGTCCGGTCTCCTCAGGTCCCGTCACGTCGTCCCCCGTCGTCTCGTTCCGTGTCGCTTCGGCTTCCGTCATGTCGGTTCCACTCCTCCCGGCCTCCGTCGCCCCGGCCTTCCTCGCCCCGACCTTCGTCGCCCCGGTCCCCGTCGCCTCGGCCTCCCGCCATGGGGACGACGGTCTTCTCGACCAGACGGCCTTCGGCGAAGCACAGCCGGTAGGTCGCCACGCTGGTGAACAGCTCGCCATTGGTCCGGTAGTACTCGCAGCGGGCCCCGACCGGAGGGGCGGGCGCGCGGTCGACCGGCGGGTCGGAGACCGCCCGGTCGGGCAGTCCGCGCCGGACGTCGGCCTCCGCGTCGCCGACGCGCAGTCGCTCGTAGGTCTCGGGCGGCAGGACGGAGTGGGTGGTGGTGTAGGCGTACCAGCCCAGGACGGCCGCCACCACGGCGACCGCGGCACCACCGGCGACAGCGGACGCCCTCAGCATCCAGCGCCGCCCCACCCGCTGCTGCTGGGCGAGCCTGATGGCCGCGATGTCGAGTTCCCCCTCCGGGTCTCCTGCCCGTACGCCTCCCCACACGTCCGGCCGGAGCCGGTGCCCGGCGACGTACGGCAGTCGGGCCCGGACCGAGAACCCGCCGTCGGGCCGCGCGCCCGCGGTGAACTCCCCGCCGACCAGCCGCACCCGCTCCCGCAGCGCGGCCAGCCCGCTGCCGCAGCCCGGGGCCGGCCCGTGTCCGCGGGTGCCCGGAACGCCCTGGGCGCCGTCCGAACGGCTCGGCGGCGGTTCGTTGACGACCTCCACGGTGACCGCGTCCGCACCGCGCTCCACGGTCACGGTGACGGCGGCGCCGAGGGCGTGCTTGGCCGCGTTGGTCAGCGCCTCCTGCGCCACCCGGTGGGCGGCCCGCTCCACCGGCTCCGGCAGCCCCGCGGTGTCCCCGCCGACCAGCCGCACCCGCAGCCCGGAGTCGGCGGCCCGCTCCACCAGGGCGGCGATCGACTCCCCGACCGGGGCCAGCGGAGCCGAGGCCGGCGCGACCGGGACGCCCCGGCCGAGCCCGCCGGGAGCGCCGAGCCCGCCGGGAGCGCCGGCATCGCGCAGGACGCCGATGATCTCGCGCAGCCGGTCGGTCGCGTCGGCCGCTGCCGCGCGCACCTCCCCCGCCGCCACGCGGTGTTCCTCCGCCAGCCCCGGAGCCACCTGCAGCGCCCCGGCGCGCAGTGCGATCAGGCCGAGTTCGTGGCCGAGTGCGTCGTGCATGTCCTCGGCGATCCGGGCGCGCTCGCGCAGCCGAGCCCGCTCCGCCACCATCGTCCGCTCGCGCTCCAGCCGCGCGGCACGGTCCAGCAGGGCGAGCACCAGAGCCCGGTCCTGGCGGCGGTAGCGGCCCGCGAGCCAGGGGAAGACGGCGCCGAAGAGCAGGGTTCCCACCAGCACGAGCCAGACCATGACCGGATCGGGTGCCCTCAGCGGCACCAGGACCGTCCCGGCCGCGGCGACCGCGGCGAAGGCCCGCAGCGCGCTCCGCGTCCGCTCCGCCCTCAGGCCCAGCACCCCGGCGAAGCCCGCCAGCGCCGGTCCGTAGGAGAGGGTGAACAGTCCGGGCGAGGCGGTCAGCGAGAGCCCCGCCGCCAGCAGCCAGCTCACCACCGGCCGGGTACGGGCCAGGCCCACCGCCGCGGCCAGCACCGCCAGCCCGCCCGCGGTCCACCACCACTCCACCGGATCGGCGTGGCCGTACCGGTCCTCCAGCACCACGGGCACGCCGACCGCCGCCCAGGCCAGGATGCCGCGTACGGCGGTACGTACTCTCACCCGCGCGACGCTACCGGCCATCCGCGTCACGCGCTCCTGACGAAAGTCAGGTGTGCGCAGGTGAGGCGGGTGGAAGCGCGAGCACGGCGGGGCGCGGCATGGGGTACGACGGGTGGTCCCGAGGGTCCGACCGGCGCGGACCGCTGCGCTGCCGCACTCCACCGTGTCAGGATCGGAAGGCCATGACTGCGACCACATCCGAGCACAGCGCCACCGGTCTCCACGCGACCGACCTCCGTCCCCCCGAGTCCCCCGCCCCCGCCGACCTCCACGCTCCCGTCATCAAGTGGTTCGACGAGAACGCCCGCGACCTGCCCTGGCGCCGCCCCGAGGCGGGCGCCTGGGGGGTCATGGTCAGTGAGTTCATGCTCCAGCAGACGCCCGTCAGCCGCGTGCTGCCCGTCTACGAGCAGTGGCTCGCCCGCTGGCCCCGTCCCGCCGACCTGGCCGCCGAGCCGCCCGGCGAGGCGGTGCGCGCCTGGGGTCGGCTGGGCTACCCGCGCCGCGCCCTGCGCCTCCACGGCGCCGCCGCCGCCATAACGGAACGGCACGGCGGCGATGTGCCCAAGGAGCACGCCCAGCTCCTCGCGCTGCCGGGCGTGGGCGAGTACACGGCGGCAGCCGTGGCCTCCTTCGCCTACGGGCAGCGGCACGCGGTGCTGGACACCAACGTCCGGCGCGTCTTCGCCCGTGCCTTCGGCGGGCGGGAGTTCCCCCCGACCGCCACCACCGCCGCCGAGCGCAGGCTCGCCCGCGCCGTCCTGCCCGAGGACGACGCGACGGCCGCCCGCTGGGCCGCGGCGACGATGGAGCTGGGCGCCCTGGTGTGCACGGCCCGGCGGCCGGACTGCGCGCGCTGCCCGATCGCGGACCTGTGCGCCTGGCGTCGGGCGGGTTCACCCGCGCACGACGGTCCGCCGCGCCGCGGCCAGAGCTACGCGGGCACCGACCGCCAGGTGCGCGGCAGGCTGCTGGCCGTCCTGCGCGAGGCGGTGGAGCCGGTGCCCCAGGCCGTCCTGGACCAGGTGTGGGACGAGCCGGTGCAGCGGGCCCGCGCGCTGGACGGGCTGGTCGCGGACGGGCTGGTCGAGCCGCTGGAAGGCGGTGTCTACCGGCTGCCCCAGGGCCGGCCCCAGGGCATGTGACGGTGGGGTGCGGCGTCCGGCGCCGCACCCCGCCCGCTCCCCGTGCCCGTCCCGCCCCCGGTCGTTACACAATCGCCGGACAGCCGTGCGCCGCCCGTGCCCTCCCCGTGCGGTGAGCCGCAACACCGTCTCCGTAGCGTCCCTGCCCTGACCGGCCACGACGGGGGCTTACGGGTCGCGGGAATCCGCGCGGACGCATGGGAGGCGGCATGGCCACGGCGACGGCACCACAGGCACTGGACTTCGAGGAGTACGTCCGCACCCGGCAGGACGCCCTGCTGCGCAGCGCCCGCCGCCTCGTCGCCGACCCGGTGGACGCCCAGGACCTGTTGCAGACCGCGTTGGCCCGCACCTACGGCCACTGGGACGGCATCGCGGACAAGTCCCTGGCGGACGCCTATCTGCGTCGCGTGATGCTCAACACCCGCACCCAGTGGTGGCGCTCCCGACGGCTGACCGAGGTGCCCACCGAGATGCCGCCGGACGTGGTGAGCGTGGACGACGTCACCGAGCAGCACGCCGACCGGTCCCTGCTCCTCGACATACTGGGCGTGCTGGCCCCCAAGCAGCGCAGTGTGGTCGTCCTGCGCCACTGGGAGCAGCTGAGCACGGAGGAGACGGCGTCGGCGCTGGGCATGTCACCGGGTACGGTCAAGAGCACTCTGCACCGTGCGCTGGCACGGCTGCGCGAGGAGTTGGACAGCCGCGCCCGCCAGGAGCGCGGCGACGGCAACGACAACGGTGACGGTGGCGCGGGGGAGGGGAACAGGCGGTGTCGGTGACGCCCGGTGCGAGGCCGGCGGTGGCGACGGCCACCGCCGTCGTGCTGGTGGCGTCCGCGCTGGCCGGTTGCGACAGCGGCGGCGTGCGGATCGAGGCGTCCGGCGCGCCCGCCACCGACGTCCCGGCCCCCGGGGCGTCCCCGCTGCCCGCGTCCCCGCCGTCGGCCTCCCCTCCGGACGGCTCGGAGACGGGGCCCGCGCCCCGCGTCCCACCGCCCTCGTCGCTGCCCAGCCGGGCCGGTCCCGTCTACCCGCCGGGCACCGAGGGCGAGTTGGACGTCCTGGCGCTGCTGCGAGAGGACCCCAAGATCGGGGAGAACGTCAAGAAGGTCCTGCGGCCGTGCACGACCGAGGTGTGGCCGGTCGACGTGTCGTACGGGCGGTTGACCGGCGGCCACGCGCCGGACGTCCTGGTCAACGTCTCGGACTGCAACGACGGCATGGGCGTCGGCAGCTACGTCTACCGGCAGAGCACCAACGGACAGTACGTCGGGGTGTTCGCCTCGGAGGAGCCGCCCGTCCACGCCGAGGCGGTCGACGACCGGCTGCGGGTGGTCCAGCAGGTCTACCTGGACGGCGATCCCGTGTGCTGCCCGTCCGGCCGGGACGTGGTCACCTACGCGTGGCGGGACGACCGGTTCACCGCGGTGGAGCGCGAACTCCAGGAGCCGGACGCTCCCGAGGCGTCGAAGGCGCCGGGGACGTCGGACGGGGGCGACGGGGCCGGAGCGGACGAGGGAGGCTGATGGGCCGATGGCCGACACACATGTGCTCTTCGTGGAGGACGACGACGTCATCAGGGAGGCCACCCAGCTCACCCTGGAGCGCGACGGCTTCACGGTGACCGCCGCCGCGAACGGGTTGGAGGGGCTGGAGGCGTTCCACGCGCGGCGGCCGGCCATCGCGCTGCTGGACGTGATGGTGCCGGGCCTGGACGGGGTGAGCCTGTGCCGCCGCATCCGCGACGAGTCGCTGGTGCCGGTGATCATGCTGTCGGCGCGGGCGGACCCCATCGACGTGGTGCTCGGCCTGGAGGCCGGGGCCGACGACTACGTGACCAAGCCCTTCGACAGCGCGGTGCTGGTCGCCCGCATCCGCGCGGTGCTCCGCCGCTTCGTACGGGCCCGGGGCGCCCAGGACGCGGGCGACGATCCGGACGCCGGGACGCTGCGGTTCGGCGACCTGGAGATCGACACCGAGGGGATGGAGGTGCGGCGCGCCGGTGAGCCGGTGCCGCTCACGCCGACGGAGATGCGGCTGCTGCTGGAGTTCTCCACCGCCCCGGGCACGGTGCTCAGCCGCGACCGGCTGCTGGAGAGGGTGTGGGACTACGGCTGGGGCGGCGACACCCGGGTCGTGGACGTCCACGTGCAGCGGTTGCGCGGCAAGATCGGGCAGCAGCGGATCGAGACGGTCCGCGGCTTCGGCTACAAGCTGAGGGGCTGATCGCCCGGTGGCCTCGCGTCCGGATCCGCGCGCGTACCGGCGGCCGAGTCGACGAGTGGGCCGACGAATGGGCCGACGGACGGGCCGGCAGGTGGGCCGACGGGGGCGGCGGCTGTGCCGGCGGCTGGGTCCGCACCTGCGGCGGTGGGCTCCGCGCGCCGATCTGCGCTGGAAGTTCAGTGCCGCCATCGCCGCCGTCGGCGCGCTGGTGGCGCTGGCACTCAGTCTGGTGGTCCACAACGCCACCCGCGCCTCGATGCTCGACAGCAGCCGCGACGTGCAGGACGAGCGGGTGGTGGCCGCCCTGCGGGTCTACGAGTCGCTCGGCCGCCTCCCCTTCGGCGCCGAGATCGACGACCCCGCGCTGCCGGCCCCGCTGCGGGACGCCGTCGCCGGGGGCGAGCGCGCCACGTACGTGATGGAGGAGCCCGGTCAGGCCCTGGACGTCTGGGCCGCCGCGCCGCTGCCCGACGGACGGGTGCTCTCCCTGCGCACCCGCTTCACCGACCGCTACGCCGTCCTCGCCGACCTGGACCGGGCGCTGGTGCTCGGCTCGGTGGCGGTGGTGCTGGGCGGCACGGCGCTGGGCGTGCTGATCGGCGGACGGCTCTCCCACCGGCTGCGTCGGGCCGCCGCCGCGGCGGGCCGGGTCGCGGAGGGCGACACGCGGGTGCGCGTGCGGGACGCGATCGACGGCCGATTGCGGGACGAGACCGACGAGCTGGCGCGTGCCGTCGACCGGATGGCCGACGCCCTCCAGCGACGGCTGGAGGCGGAGCGCCGGGTCACCGCGGACATCGCGCACGAGTTGCGCACCCCGGTGACCGGGCTGCTCACGGCGGCCGAGCTGTTGCCGCCCGGCCGCCCCACCGAACTGGTCCGCGACCGGGCCCAGGCGCTGCGCACCCTGGTGGAGGACGTGCTGGAGGTCGCCCGGCTGGACGGTGCCGCCGAGCGCGCCGAACTCCAGGAGGTGGCGCTGGGCGAGTTCGTCGCGCGCCGGGTGCGCGCGCTGGCGCCCGAGGCCCGGCTGAGCGTGGAGCAGGACGCCGTGGTGGCCACCGATCCGCGCCGTCTGGAGCGCATACTCGGCAACCTCCTGGCCAACGCCATGCGCCACGGCCGGGCCCCCGTGGAGGTGGTGGTCGACGGCCGCAGGCTGCGGGTGCGCGACCACGGCCCCGGTTTCCCCGCGGAGCTGCTGGCCGAGGGGCCGAGCCGCTTCCGCACGGGCAGCACGGACCGGTCGGGCGGCGGGCACGGGCTGGGGCTGACGATCGCGGCGGGCCAGGCCCGGGTGCTCGGTGCCCGCCTCTCCCTGCGCAACGCCGAGCCGACCGGCGCGGTGGCCGTCCTGTGGCTTCCCCCGAAGCCCCCGGACACCGCCGCGCGCGTGTGAGGACGCGCGCAGGGCGCGCGGGGACACACGGGGCGTCCGGCCGGCGAGCGGTACCGGTGCCGGCGTCGATGCCGGTGAACGGTGCCGGCATCGGTCAGTCGCAGACCTCCGACCACTCCTTGCTCAGGTCCAGGCTCTCGCGGCGCTCGGTCAGCGAGTACCAGTTGCCGGACTCGTCCCGGAAGATCGCCTCGGTCCCGTACGGGCGCTCCTGGGGCTCCTGAAGGAACTCCACGCCCCGCGCCCTCAGCTCCTCGTAGGTGGCGCGGCAGTCGTCCGTCCGCATCACGCCCGCACCCAGGACCCCCTTGTCGACCAGCTTGGTCAGCGCCTCGGCCGACTCGGGGTCGAGCCCGGAGCCGTCCGTCCGCATCAGCGTCAGCTCGACGTCCGGCTGGTCCTTGGCGCCGACGGTGATCCAGCGCATGTCGCCCATGGAGACGTCGCTGCGCACCTCGAAACCGAGCTTCTCGGTGAAGAACCTCAGGTCCCGCTCCTGGTCGGTGGACCAGACGGTGGCTATGGCCAGGCCCTTGATCATGGTGTCCTCCCACGGTCGTGAACGTGTGGCTTCACCGTAGGCAGCGCCCCTCTCACCCCGCTTCTCCGGAATTGCGCTCCTTGAACCCGCCCGTCCACAGCATCGCGTAGCACCCGGGGATCAGCGCCGCCCCGCGCCGCACGTGACGGGCGCGGTAGGCGCTGGGACTCGTCCCCGTCAGCTCCTTGAAACGAGCGGAGAAGGTGCCCAGGCTGCTGAATCCGACGCGGACGCATATCTCGGTGACGGAGAGGTCGGCGCACCGCAACAGCTCCTCGGCCCGCTCCACGCGGCGCCGGGTGAGGTACCGGCCGGGCGTCTCCCCGTAGGCGGCCTTGAAGGCGCGGACGAAGTGGTAGCGCGAGTACCCGGCGTGCGCGGCCACCGCGTCCACGTCGAGCGGCTCGGCCCAGTCGCGGTCCATCAGGTCCTTGGCGCGCCGCAACTGCCGCAGCCTCGCCGTCCCGGGAGTGGTCATGTCCCGATGGTCACACGGGGGTGTGACACCGACGCCTTCCCCGCCACCCGCCCCCGGAGGGCCGCCCGGCCCTACGATCTCCCCAGCGACGGACCGAGAAGGACGGCCGGCAGAACAGGTCCGAAAACAGGTCCGGGACAGGCCCGGAGAACAGGCCCGGGGAACAGGCCCGGGGAACACCGCCGGGAGGAGCAAGGGGGGCTCATGGACGCCGCGACCATCGGTGCGCGGCTGGCGGCGAGTGCCATCGCGCCGCTGGTCGGGAGGCTGTTCGTACGGGAGGGACCGGGAGCCGGGCTGGTCGACCGGCCCGTGCGGCTGAGCGGCCGACTCTCCTTCCGGGGCGAGAAGCGCACCCTGGGCGAGAAGGACCTGCGCCGACTCGCGGCCGAGCTGCTGGAGCGGGCCGTCGAGCCGCTGCCCGCCGCCGAGCGCCTGCCCGAGCACGAGGAGCGGGCCGTCGCCCACGCCCTGGCCCGCACCCTGTACGCCCTCGGCGACCTCGACATGAGCGACGTCCAGGCGGTCGCGCTGGGCGGGCGCGCGCTGGCCCGGCGACTGCGCGAGGCGGCCGGCGATCCGACCCGGGACCTGGCCGAGGGCGCGGCCGTGCTCCACGACGCGCTGCTGGAGGCCGCCTGCGACCAGATCCTGCACTTCTTCACCCAGCGCTCCACGTTCGTCGCCCGTGCCCTGGTCGAGCAGACCCGGCGGCAGGCCGCGCTGGAGGCGCGGCTGACGGTCGGTGCCGAGCGGGCGCGCGCCCTGGCCGCCCGGTCCGCCGAGGACGCGGAGTTCGAGCGCCGGTACGCCGACTACATCGTCCGCCGGCACAGCCGTCTGACCATCTACGGCCTCGATCTGGCCGAATCCCGCGAGTGGCGGCTCGACACGGCGTTCCTGTCGCTGGAGGCGAGCCACGACGAGGGCTCCCTCCCCGTCCGCACCGACCGGATCTTCGCCGAGCGCACCCGCGTGCTGCTGCGCGGTGTCGCCGGATCGGGCAAGACGACGCTGGTGCAGTGGCTGGCGGTGACGGCGGCCCGGCCGCCGGGCGAGGAGGGCGCACCGCCCCCGGAGCTCGCCGGCCGCGTCCCGTTCGTCCTGCCCCTGCGGACGTTCGCGTCCGCCGGGCTGCCCACCCCCGACCGCTTCCTGGAGGCGGTGCGCTGCCCGGTCGCCGGGGCGCAGCCGCCCGGCTGGGCCGACCGGGTGCTCTCCGACGGCCGCGGACTGCTGCTGGTCGACGGCGTGGACGAGATCCCCGAGCGGGAGCGCGAGGAGACCCGCCGCCGGCTGTACGACCTGATCGGCGCCTATCCGGACAACCTGTGGCTGGTCACCTCCCGCCCCTCGGCGGTGCGCGACGAGTGGCTGGTCTCGGAGGGCTTCGGCGAGCTGAGCCTGACGCCGATGGACCGCGACGACATCGCCGCGTTCGTCGAGCGCTGGCACGCCGCCGTCGGGGCGGAGCCGGAGACGGCCCGCTCCCTGCTGGCCGCCCTGCGCACCACGTCCGACCTCGGCCGTCTGGCCACCAACCCGCTGATGTGCGGCCTGCTGTGCGCCCTGCACCGCGAGCGCCGCGGCTTCCTGCCGCAGAGCCGCAGGGACCTGTACGAGGCGGCGCTGTCGATGCTGCTGGAGCGCCGCGACACCGAGCGCGGCATGCACCACGAGGGCGACCTGCGGATCTCCAAGGAGCCGCAGATCGCCCTGTTGCAGAAGCTGGCGTACTGGATGGTGCGCAACGACCGCGCCCAGATGGACCGCGCCGACGCGCTGGCCGTTCTGGAAGGCGCGCTGCCGATGATGGCGTACCTCGAGGCCGCTCCGGAGGAGGTGCTGCGCCACCTGCTGGAGCGCAGCGGCCTGCTGCGCGAGCCCGTCGTCGGGCAGATCGACTTCGTCCACCGCACCTTCCAGGACTACCTGGCCGCCAAGGCGCTGGTGGAGGCCCGCGACTTCCCCTGGCTGGTGAACAACGCCGACGAGCCCCAGATGGAGGACGTGGTGCGGATGGCGGTCGCCCACGCCCGCCCGGACGAGCGCGCCCGCATCCTCGACGGCCTGGTCGCCGCCGGGGACGCCGGACGCACCGCGACCGCCGCGCGGCTTCGCGGCAGGCTGTTGGCCCTGGCCTGTCTGGAGCACGCCACCGAGCTGGACCCGGCCGTGCGGGAGCGGGTGCGCTCCGCCGTCGCCCCGCTGCTGCCGCCGCGGAACCGCCCGGACGCCCGCGCTCTGGCGGACTTGGGCGGACCGCTCGTCCTCGGCCTGCTGCCCGGTCCCGAGGGGCTGAGGGACGAGGTGGCCGAGGCGGTCGTCGTCACCGCCACCCGGGTGGGCACCGACGCGGCGATCCCGCTGCTGGCCCGGTACCGGGACCACCCCTCGCTCGACGTGCGCCGCCAGCTCGCCTGGTCCTGGCACCGCTTCGACCGCGAGACGTACGCCGAGGAGATCATCGCCCACCTCGACGAGGAGGGTCTGTACTTCTCCGCCCGCAGCACCGCCGACCTCCGTGTCCTGGCCGCCCTGGGGGGTCGTTCCCGGATCCACTACCGGAGCGGACACCTCGAACCCGACGAACTGATCGAGCACGTCGAAGCCGACCGGCTGACCCATCTGTGGCTGGAGCCGAAGGGGTTCCGGTGGGACTTCTCCTGGCTGGCGGCCTTCCCCCGCCTGCGGGTCCTGGTGATCGGGGAGGGGTTCCACCCGCACCTCCACGGGCTCCCTCCCGGCGTCGAACTCCGCGCCGAGCCCTGACGGAACTGACGGAAACCCGACGGAAAAGGGCGCGGCCCGGGACCGTCGTACGGTCCCGGGCCGCGTCACGTGGCTCGGCTCTCGCCCACCGGCGAGCGCGGATCAGCGGATCACACGTCCTTGGAGAGGTTGGGGCCGCCGCCCGCCGCCGACTCCACCGGAGGGGCGTCCGGCAGGGCCGACTTCTCCTCGCCGCGGAAGGTGAACTTCTTCTCCTCGCCCTCGCCCTCGGTGTCGACGACCACGATGTGACCGGGGCGCAGCTCGCCGAAGAGGATCTTCTCCGAGAGCACGTCCTCGATCTCCCGCTGGATCGTCCGGCGCAGCGGCCGGGCGCCCAGAACCGGGTCGTAGCCCTTCTTCGCGAGCAGCTTCTTGGCCTCCGTGCTGAGCTCGATGCCCATGTCACGGTCCTTCAGCCGCTCGTCCACCTTGCCGATCATGAGGTCGACGATCTGGATGATGTCTTCCTCGGAGAGCTGGTGGAAGACCACGGTGTCGTCCACACGGTTGAGGAACTCGGGCCGGAAGTGCTGCTTGAGCTCTTCGTTGACCTTCGCCTTCATCCGCTCGTAGCCGGTCTTGACGTCGCCCTGGGCGGCGAAGCCCAGGTTGAAGCCCTTGGAGATGTCCCGGGTGCCGAGGTTGGTCGTCATGATGATGACGGTGTTCTTGAAGTCCACGACCCGGCCCTGGGAGTCGGTCAGGCGACCGTCCTCCAGGATCTGCAGCAGCGAGTTGAAGATGTCCGGGTGGGCCTTCTCGACCTCGTCGAACAGGACGACCGAGAACGGCTTGCGGCGCACCTTCTCCGTGAGCTGACCGCCCTCCTCGTACCCGACGTAGCCGGGGGGCGAGCCGAACAGCCGCGAGACGGTGTGCTTCTCGCTGAACTCCGACATGTCGAGGGAGATCAGCGCGTCCTCGTCACCGAAGAGGAACTCCGCCAGCGTCTTGGACAGCTCGGTCTTGCCGACGCCCGACGGGCCGGCGAAGATGAACGAGCCACCGGGACGCTTGGGGTCCTTCAGACCGGCCCGCGTACGGCGGATGGCCTGGGACAGCGCCTTGATGGCGTCCTCCTGCCCGATGACGCGCTTGTGCAGCTCGTCCTCCATGCGGAGCAGGCGCGAGGACTCCTCCTCGGTGAGCTTGAACACCGGGATGCCCGTGGCCGTGGCCAGGACCTCGGCGATCAGCTCCTCGTCCACCTCGGCGACGACGTCCATGTCGCCGGCCTTCCACTCCTTCTCCCGCTTGGCCTTGGCAGCCAGGAGCTGCTTCTCGGTGTCGCGGAGGGAGGCCGCCTTCTCGAAGTCCTGCGCGTCGATCGCGGACTCCTTGTCCCGGCGGACGGCGGCGATCTTCTCGTCGAACTCGCGCAGGTCCGGCGGGGCGGTCATCCGGCGGATGCGCATCCTGGAGCCGGCCTCGTCGATCAGGTCGATCGCCTTGTCCGGCAGGAAGCGGTCCGAGATGTAGCGGTCGGCCAGGGTCGCGGCGGCCACCAGGGCGGCGTCCGTGATGGACACGCGGTGGTGCGCCTCGTAGCGGTCCCGCAGACCCTTGAGGATCTCGATGGTGTGCGGCAGCGACGGCTCGGCGACCTGGATGGGCTGGAAGCGGCGCTCCAGGGCCGCGTCCTTCTCCAGGTGCTTGCGGTACTCGTCGAGCGTCGTCGCGCCGATGGTCTGCAGCTCGCCGCGGGCCAGCATCGGCTTGAGGATGCTGGCGGCGTCGATCGCGCCCTCGGCGGCGCCCGCACCCACCAGGGTGTGGAGCTCGTCGATGAACAGGATGATGTCGCCGCGGGTGCGGATCTCCTTGAGCACCTTCTTCAGGCGCTCCTCGAAGTCACCGCGGTAGCGGGAGCCGGCGACCAGGGCGCCGAGGTCCAGGGTGTAGAGGTGCTTGTCCTTGAGGGTCTCGGGCACCTCGCCCTTGACGATGGCCTGGGCCAGACCCTCGACGACGGCGGTCTTGCCGACGCCGGGCTCGCCGATGAGCACCGGGTTGTTCTTGGTACGGCGGGACAGCACCTGCATGACCCGCTCGATCTCCTTCTCGCGCCCGATGACCGGGTCGAGCTTGGATTCGCGAGCGGCCTGGGTCAGGTTGCGGCCGAACTGGTCCAGCACCAGGGAGGTCGAGGGCGTGCCCTCGGCCGGACCGCCGGCGGTGGCGGCCTCCTTGCCCCCGGAGTAGCCGGACAGCAGCTGGATGACCTGCTGCCGCACCCGGTTCAGGTCGGCGCCCAGCTTCACGAGGACCTGGGCGGCGACGCCCTCGCCCTCGCGGATCAGGCCGAGCAGGATGTGCTCCGTACCGATGTAGTTGTGGCCGAGCTGAAGGGCTTCGCGGAGCGACAGCTCCAGCACCTTCTTGGCACGGGGGGTGAAGGGGATGTGGCCGGACGGGGCCTGCTGGCCCTGGCCGATGATCTCCTCCACCTGCTGGCGGACCGCCTCGAGCGAAATCCCGAGGCTCTCCAGGGCCTTAGCGGCGACACCCTCACCCTCGTGGATCAGGCCCAGGAGGATGTGCTCGGTGCCGATGTAGTTGTGGTTGAGCATCCGGGCTTCTTCCTGAGCCAGGACGACAACCCGCCGCGCGCGGTCGGTGAACCTCTCGAACATCGTTAATCGCTCCTCAGAGCGGTCAGGCAGTAAGGGGGCGTTCCCCTCCCTGTCCTTCCGCAGCTTAGTCCCGCAAGCGGGGACCGCTCATTCCAACTGCCGACACCCGTCCGGATCGCCCCCGCGTCGACGGGAAGGAGTGCCGTTGACTCCCGCCTTCGTCCCGAACAGCCGACAACAGTTCCAACCCGATGGTGCGAGACGATGTTCCCGCAGGCCAGACATATCCGCCTGCATCCACTACGCCGACGGCGAACGCCTATCAGGCCCACACGTCCGTCCACCGCTCCATCGCCGGTGCCGCACCCCCGTTCCACGTGGGATTTCTCCACGAACTTCTTACCCCGGGAGACTGACAGTCCATGCGGGGCAGGGCGGGTGCATCCGCTAAGGGCGAACACTCTTGCGTGATGCGCCACACCCACTCCACACCGCTTCCGCGGCACTCGGAGTAGTGGGGGACGACGGGACGTAACCGGCACGGGGCTCGGCAGTTGCTCCCTACATGGCGTACTCAACAGGCGCGGCGCCCGGTTTGTTCCGGATCCGGCCGCGCGATGTCGACTTCCGGCGCCCCCGGAACCCCACCTCCCCCTGGAGCCTCGGCGGCCTCCCGGGTCCTGCCGCGGAGCCCGTGGACGCCCCGGACGCGCTGGAGGTGCCGGAGGCCGTCGGACGGGCGCTGCTGCGGCGGCGCGGGCTCCGCACGGGCGCGGTCGCCCGGATGCCCGCCGCGGGGCGGACGCGGTTCCTCCTCCCGCCGGGGAGCGCGGAGGAGGTGCCGGGGCTGCTGGAGTGGCTGGAGTGGGGCGGGATCGCTCTGGATCTGACCGTCCTGGCCGCCTGCGACCCTTGGGAGGCCGCCGTGTGGTTGCGGCCTCCCGGGCAGGGCTGCGAAGCGGATCTCGTCGGTCTGGTGAGCGCGGCGGCGACGGAGTGCCACCGCGCGCGGCTCGTCCGCGCGACTCAGCCGTTCGCCTTCTCGTAGGCCTCGCGGATGTTCGCGGGAACACGACCCCGGTCGTTGACCTCGTAGCCGTTCTCCTTCGCCCAGGCGCGGATCTTCGCGGTGTCCTGGCTGCCACCGCCGCCGGAGGACGGGCGGGCCGCCTTGCCGCGAGCCGAACGGCCACCGGTGCGACGGCCGTTCTTGACGTACGGCTCGAGCAGGCTGCGGAGCTTGTCCGCGTTGGCGGTGGTGAGGTCGATCTCGTAGGTCTTGCCGTCGAGAGCGAACGTCACGGTCTCGTCCGCCTCGCCGCCGTCGATGTCATCGACAAGAAGGACCTGAACCTTCTGCGCCACCGGTTACTCCCATTCGTCGTGTGCGGTCAGTCCTCGAAAACCGATTACTGATACTGACGACGAAAGCAAACCGCTTTTCCCGGGAAAACACAAACCCTCCGCGAACTTCCCCGGGGAGAGCGGCTGGATTGGAGGGATCTTTCGGACATAGGGTTCACGGCCGCCGGGGCTCATAGGTGCAGGAGCATCCGTGTGTTGCCCAAGGTGTTGGGTTTCACTCGTTCGAGACCCAGGAACTCGGCCACGCCCTCGTCATAGGAACGCAGCAGCTCGCTGTAGACATCCCCGTCGACCGGGGTCTCACCGATCTCGGTGAAGCCGTGGCGGGCGAAGAAGTCCACTTCGAAGGTGAGGCAGAAAATGCGCCTCACACCGAGCCGGCGCGCGGTCTCCAGCAGCTTCTCCAGTACCAGGTGCCCCACGCCGGCGCCCTTGATCGCGGGATCCACCGCGAGCGTGCGGACCTCCGCCAGGTCCTCCCACATCACGTGGAGCGCGCCGCAGGCGACCACCTCGCCGTCGCGGTCGCGTTCCGCCACCCAGAACTCCTGGATGTCCTCGTAAAGGGTCACCGTCGCTTTGTCGAGCAGGATGCGGTCGCGCGCGTAGGTGTCGATGAGACGGCGGATGGCGCGCACATCACCGGTTCTCGCCCGACGGACGGTGACCTCGCTTACAGGGCTTAGAGCTTCTGGCATGTTCGGACGCTATCGCTCCGAAGCCCCGTCGTTCTCCTCGGGGGCGTCGAGATGGACGCCTTCGGGTTGCACGACGCGCAAGGCGTCCCGCAAGGCTTCCTCCTGTTCCGGCGACATCATGCCGAAGAAGGCCACAAGCGCCGCGGCCGGGTTGTCGCTCGCGGCCCATGCCTCGTTCATCAGGGCGGCGGAGTAGGCGGCCCGTGTGGAGACCGCTTCATATCGATAGGCCCGGCCTTCTCGCTCGCGCCGTACCCAGCCCTTCTCCCTCAGGTTGTCCATTACCGTCATGACGGTGGTGTATGCGATCGGCCGTTCCCGGCGAAGGTCGTCGAGGACTTCCCGCACGGTGACCGGGCGGTTCCACCGCCATACCCGCGTCATCACCGCGTCTTCCAACTCTCCCAGTGGCCGAGGCACACCAAGAACAATAGCCGCATATGCACCGCATTGACTGTTTTGTTTTGATCATCCGGGCATGACGAAGGGCGTGGGGCGCGGGAGACGAACCTCCCGCACCCCACGCCCTTCGGCGTTCCTGGCGTGCTCGGCGTGCTCTCGGCGCCCTCGCCGCCGCGTCGGGCCGCCGTTACGCGCGCTCCCCGCCGTCCGAGTCCGACGGGCGCCGAGCGGCCTCGGTCCGGGCCGCGAGCGCGTCCACCGCGGCGTCCTCCTTGGCCTTGTTGGCGCCGCCCTGGTTCTTGACGATCGTCACGATGACCGCGGTGAAGGCCACGGCCATCACCACGGACGGGGTGAGTGCGGCGATGTACTCCATGCCGGTCAGCCTCCTCCTTGCCGGTCCCTGCCGGGACTCCCAGCGTAACCGGCGGCCTCCGCCGGCCCCGCGCGGCCCGCCCCCCGACACCGGGGCCCGCGCCCGGCCCGGACCGGGGTCAGGCCGGCAGGGCCTGCCGGGGTGGCGGCGCGGGGCTGCGGGGCGGGAAGACGTCCGCCGGGGTGGGGACCGCGTCGCGGGCGGCGCGCTCCTCCGGCGCTCCGACCGACCGCTCGCAGCACCGCAGCAGCCCGGCGCGGCGCCGCGCCTCCGCCTCGTGGACCGGCCGGGCGCACAGCCCCCGCAGGGCCGCCACGTCCTCCCCGCACGGCCGGCAGCCCGCCGCGAGGGCCTCCTCCAGCAGCGCGAGGTAGCGGGACTCGGCGCCCGGCAGCGCGGCGCGGTGGCGGGCGAGGTCGGCCGTCAGGAAGGCCCGCAGCCGCTCGGCCTCGTGGCGGGCCTCGTCCACGGCCTCGGCCAGCCACCGGTACTCCCCCGCCTCCCGCGCCCGGTGCCTCCTGGCGGGCGGCGGCGTGGGCAGGGACGGCGGGGACGGAGCGAGGGCCGACCGGAGGGCGACGGCGAGAGCGCGTCGGAGCACGCGCAGCTCGTCGGCGCTGAAGGCCATGCCTCCTCGGGAACCGTAGGGAGTGGGCATATGCGGACACTAAGGCACATACCGGTGTGATCGTTCCATCGTCCGGCCGTGTCCCCGCCCCGGTCCCCCGTACCGGGGCGGGGACGTCCCTCGTGGTCGTCCCTCGCGAACGTCCTCGTGGGCGTCCTCGTGGGCGTCCTCAGGAGCGGCGTCGGCGCACCGCGAGGAGGACCGCCGCGCCTCCCGCCGCCAGTGCGGCGGCCACGGCGGCGATCAGGCCCGTGCCGGGCGCGCCCGTGGAGGCCAGGGAGCCGTCGGGGGTGCCGGTGCCGCCGGTGTCGCCGGCGCCCTTGTCCCCACCGCTGCCGCCGTCACCGCCGCCGTCGCTCCCGCCGTCCGTGCCGCCGGCGGGCTTCGACGGGGAGGGCGAGGCGGAGGGGCCGCCGCCCGGGGCGTCCGCGAACGTGATCCTCGCGGTGTCGTTCTCCGGGTCCGGGTCGTTGACGGAGAACTCCCCCGGCCCCGGCACGATCCGTACCGTGCCCTCGTTGCCGGCCCGCTCGGCCCCCTCGGCGATCTTCACGCCCAGCCGGTACGTCTGGCCGCCGCCCGGACTCTCGGTCGGCGCCTCGGGGCACAGGTAGCGCCGGTGGCCCGGCTCGAACCGCCGGGTCCGGTTCTCGTCCACGTACACCAGGCACTCGCCGGAGGCGTCGTCGTCCGGCTCCTCGTCGATCACGTTGCTCACGGCGGTGACGCCCTCGGGCAGCGTGACGTCGACGTACAACAGCGGCTCGCGGTCCTTGCGCCAGGCCGCGGCGGGGCCGTCGTTGACCAGGCCGAAGGAGAGCGATCCCCGGCCGGCGTCGCCCTTGGCACGGACGATCTCGCCGCCGCGCACGGCGAAGTCCGCGTGGTTGTCGACGAGGATGTCGACGCTGCCCGAGTCGCCCTCCTCGAAGTCGCCGCCCGTGGCGGGCTTCAGGCCCAGGGGCGCGTCGGTGCCCGGGGTGCCGTTCGGGTCCTTCTCGCCGTCGGCGGGGACGGCCGAGACCGAGTAGTCGATCCAGGTGGCCATCGCCTCCTCGGTCGTCTCCACCGTCAGCGGCCTGTCCAGCGTCGCCGCCTCGCCGGGCGCCAGCGCGTGCTCGACGGCGCAGTGGACCCCCGGGCCGTCGTAGGCGTCCTCGGGGGTGAAGCGGCAGTTCTCCGGCCGGGAGGCGAACCGCAGACCGGGCACGCCCCGCAGCCGCAGGTCGATCCGCTCGGTGGGCAGCGTGCCGGTGTTCCGCACGGTCAGGGGCAGTTCGACCGTGTCGCCGGGCTCGAGCCCCGCGTGGTCGGGAAGGGCGCCGACGACGAGTTTCGGCGCGCCGACGACGACCTCGGAGGCGGCGGTGTCGCCGGTCGCGTCGTCGGCCGTCACCTCGTAGCGGAGGGTGCCCCGCGCGCCGGGCTCGGCGTCGGGCGCGGCGGTGAGCGTGAACGGCTCCCAGGGGGCGTGGAGGTTGCCGTCGTCCACGCAGGTGACGACCGCGCCCTCGGCCGTGCAGTCCTCGTGGTTGGCCTTGATCGTCGCCACGCCCGCCAGGCCGCCGGCGTCGATGACGAACCTCACGTTCTTCGGCCACGGGAAGGTGTGGCCGCCGTCGTGGAAGCCGTAGCCGGCGTACGGGGCGACCGGGCCGCCGCCCTCGGAGGGGGTGGGGAGTTCGATCCGGCTCGGGGCGTCGATCACCGCCCACGACCGCGTCGGCTCGTCCTGCGCCGACGCCGCCGGCGCCGGCCCCACGGCCGCCGCGACCATCCCGATCGCCGCGGCCGTCGCCAGTCCCGTCACCGCTGTGGCACGTGCTCCGGTACGTCCGTCTCGTCCGTGCTCCGGCACTCTTCGCACGCCGACCGCTCCCTGTGTGTCATCGCGCGTTCCGCGCGTCCTGACGTCCGTCGTTCACAGGACTGCCGAGTCGGCCGAAAGGTTGCGGCGAGTGAAACCCCGCCCTAATTCCGCGACATGTTCCGTTCATAGACCAGCCGCAGACCGATCAGGGTCAGCCACGGCTCGTGTTCGTCGATGGCGGACGCCTCGCCCAGCACCATGGGGGCCAGGCCGCCGGTCGCGATGACGGTCACGTCGTTCGGGTCGTCGGCCAGTTCGCGGGCCATCCGCTCCACCACGCCGTCCACCTGTCCGGCGAAGCCGTAGAGGATGCCGGCCTGCATCGCCTCGACGGTGTTCTTCCCGATGACGCTGCGCGGACGGGCCAGTTCGATCTTGCGGAGCTGCGCCCCGCGCACGCCGAGCGCCTCCACGGAGATCTCGATGCCCGGGGCGATGACGCCGCCGGTGTACTCGCCGCGGGCGGAGACGGCGTCGAAGGTGGTGGCCGTGCCGAAGTCCACGACGATGCTCGGGCCGCCGTACAGCTCGACCGCCGCCACCGCGTTGATGATCCGGTCCGCGCCGACCTCCTTGGGGTTGTCCATCAGGATGGGCACCCCGGTCTTGACGCCCGGCTCGACGAGGACGGACGGGATGTCGCCGTAGTGCCGGCGCGTCACCTCGCGCAGCTCGTGGAGGACGGAGGGGACGGTGGAGCAGATGGCGATGCCGTCGATGCCGTCGCCCAGTTCCTCGCCGAGCAGCGGGTGCATCCCCATCAGGCCCTGGAGCAGGACGGCCCACTCGTCGGCGGTGCGGCGGGCGTCGGTGGAGATCCGCCAGTGCTCGACGATCTCCTCGTCGTCGAACAGGCCGAGCACGGTGTGCGTGTTGCCGACGTCGATCGTGAGCAGCATCAGGCGCCCTCCTCCCGCGTCCCGTCCCGGGACTCGTCGCGCAGGTCCAGGCCGATGTCGAGGATCGGGGAGGAGTGGGTGAGGGAGCCCACCGCCAGGTAGTCCACGCCGGTGGCCGCGTAGGCGCGGGCGTTCGCGAGGGTGAGGCGGCCGGAGGACTCCAGCCGGGCCCGGCCCGCCACCAGCCGCACCGCCTCGGCGGTCTCCTCGGGGGTGAAGTTGTCCAGCAGGATCAGGTCGGCGCCCTCGGCGAGGACGGGCTCGATCTGGTCCAGCCGGTCCACCTCCACCTCGATCGGCACGCCGGGGAACTCCTCGCGGACCCGTCGGAACGCCTCGGCCACGCCGCCCGCCGCGATCACGTGGTTGTCCTTGATCAGCGCGGCGTCCGACAGCGACATCCGGTGGTTGACGCCGCCGCCGCAGCGCACCGCGTACTTCTCCAGGGCGCGCAGGCCCGGGGTCGTCTTGCGGGTGTCGCGGACCTTCGCGCCCGTGCCCTCCAAGGCGTCGGCCCAGGTCCGGGTGGCGGTGGCGATGCCGGACAGCCGGCACAGCAGGTTGAGGGCGCTGCGCTCGGCGGTGAGCAGGTCGCGGGTGCGGGTGCGCACCGACAGCAGCTTCTGGCCCGGGCTCACGCGGTCGCCGTCCTCGACGTGCCGCTCGACCTCGAACTCCTCGGTGCACACCACCGACAGGACCGCCTCGGCGATCCGCAGCCCGGCGACGGTGCCGGCCTCGCGGGCGGTGAAGTCGCCGGTGGCGACGGCGTCCTCGGGGATGGTCGCGACGGTGGTGACGTCCACGCCGTGGTCGAGGTCCTCCTCGATCGCCATGTGGGCGATGTCCTCGACCTGTACCGGGTCCAGGCCCGCGTCCGCCAGCAGTTCGGCCAGGTCCGGGTCCAACCCGCACTCCAGCGGGTCCAGTTCGAACTCGTCCTCCGCGCCTCCCCCGCAGCCGCAGGCGTCCCCGCAGCCTCCCGCGGTGCCGCTCACCGCCTCGCCTGGGCGGCCGAAACCGATCTGGAGCAGCGGCAGTTCGTTGGGCGTGGGGCTGGTCACGGTGTCTCCTCGGGGGCGACCGGCGGGAAGGCGGTCGAGTCGGTCGTACGGACGACGAGGGTAGAGCCCTCGGCGGTGGGGCGCAGGGCGACGACCAGATGTCGACGCCAGGACGCGTCGTCGCGGTCGGGGTGGTCCTCGCGCCAGTGGCAGCCGCGGGTCTCCGTGCGGCGCCGGGCGGCGGCGACCAGGACGCGGGCGACGAGGTGGAGGTTGGCCGTCTCCCAGCTCTCGACGCCGGGTTCGGCCGGCTTGCCGGGGGCGCCGGACGCGTCGGAGGGGCCGGCGGCCAGCGCCTCCAGCTCGCTCGCGGCCCGGGCCAGGCTCTCGGCGGAGCGCAGCACCCCGGCGCCCGCGGTCATGGTCCGCTGGATCGCGTACCGCGCCTCGGGCGGCAGCGGCGGGACGGTCCGCTCCTCGTCGGGGACGACGGGGACGGGGGTGCGCACGGGGGCGCGGACGATGTCGTCGGCGATCCGCTCGGCGAAGACCAGGCCCTCCAGCAGGGAGTTGGAGGCCAGCCGGTTGGCGCCGTGCACGCCGGTGCAGGCGACCTCGCCGCACGCGTACAGGCCCGGCACGGTGGTGCGGCCCGCCAGGTCGGTGCGGACGCCGCCGGACGCGTAGTGCGCGGCGGGCGCGACCGGTATCGGCTCGGTGACCGGGTCGATGCCGTGGGCGCGGCAGGCGGCGAGGATGGTGGGAAAACGCTCCTTCCACATCCGCGCCCCGAAGTGCCGCGCGTCCAGGTACATGTGGTCCGTGCCCTGCTCCCGCATCCGCCGCGTGATGGCCTTGGCGACGATGTCGCGCGGTGCCAGCTCGGCCAGTTCGTGGTGCCCCACCATGAAGCGCACGCCGTCGGCGTCGACCAGGTGCGCGCCCTCGCCGCGCACGGCCTCCGACACCAGCGGCTGCTGGCCCTCGCTGCCGGCGCCCAGGTAGAGCACGGTCGGGTGGAACTGGACGAACTCCAGGTCGGAGACCTCCGCGCCGGCCCGCAGCGCCAGCGCGACGCCGTCGCCGGTGGAGACGGCCGGGTTGGTGGTCGCGGAGAACACCTGCCCCATGCCGCCGGTGGCCAGCACCACCGCCGGGGCGTGGACCGCGCCCACGCCGTCGTGCCGCCCCTCCCCCATGACGTGGAGGGAGACGCCCGCGGCGCGCCCGTCGGCGTCCTTGAGCAGGTCCAGGACGAGCGCGTTCTCCACGGTCTCCAGACCGGCGTCCCGCACGGCCGTCACCAGCGCCCGGCTGATCTCCGCACCGGTCGCGTCGCCGCCCGCGTGGGCGATGCGCCGGCGGTGGTGGCCGCCCTCGCGGGTCAGCTCGATCTCGCCCGTCTCGGGGGAGGTGTCGAACCGCGCGCCGGCCTCGATCAGCCGCCGCACCGCGCCGGGGCCCTCGGTGACCAGCGTCCGCACCGCGGTCTCGTCGCACAGGTCGGCGCCCGCGACGAGGGTGTCGACCAGGTGCTGCTCGGGGGTGTCGCCCCGGCCCAGCGCGGCGGCTATCCCGCCCTGCGCCCAGCGCGTGGAGCCGGCGTCCAGCCGGGCCTTGGTGACGATCACCGTCCTCCGTCCGGCGGCGGCGCAGCGCAGGGCGGCCGTCAGCCCGGCCACGCCGGAGCCGACCACCACCACGTCCGCCTCGATCACCCAGCCGGGGCGCGGCCCCGCCAGGCGCAGGCCCGTCGCACCGCCGGCCGTGCCGGTCGCGTCCGCGCTCACCGGGCCTCCTCCGTCCCGCCCAGGCGCAGGCGCACGTTGTCGATCAGCCGTGTGGTGCCCACCCGGGCCGCCACCGCGAGGACGGCCTCGCCCGTGTGGGCGCCGGGCTCCGCGGGGACCTCGGTGAAGTCGGACGGGTCCACCAGGGCCAGGTAGTCGACGGTCAGCGGCGGGTCCGCCTTCTCGGCCTCCGCCAGGACGGCGCGGGCCGCGGCGCGGATCTCCTCCGGGTCGGCCGGTCCGTCCCCGCGCGCGGCGGCGTCGCGCCCGGCGAACAGGGCGCGGGAGAGGGCCAGGGCCGTGGTGCGCTCCTCCGGCGACAGGTAGCGGTTGCGGCTGGAGAGGGCCAGCCCGTCGGTCTCGCGCACGGTGGGCACGCCGACGATCTCCACGGGGAAGTTCAGGTCGCGGACCATGCGCGTGATCACGGCGAGCTGCTGTGCGTCCTTCTCGCCGAAGAGCGCCACGTCGGGGGCGGTGAGGTGGAGGAACTTGGCGACGACGGTGAGCACGCCGTCGAAGTGGCCGGGCCGCGAGGCGCCCTCCAGCCGCTCGCCCATCGGGCCCGCGGTCACCCGCACCTCGGGCTCGCCGCCGGGGTAGACCTCCGCCACCGGCGGCGCGAAGACGGCGTCGGCGCCCGCCTCGGCGGCCACCACCAGGTCGGCGTCCAGGGTGCGCGGGTAGCGGTCCAGGTCCTCGCCCGCGCCGAACTGCAGCGGGTTGACGAAGACGGTGACCACCACCTGACCCTCGGGCCCGACCCGCTCGCGGGCGGCCCGGACCAGGCCGGCGTGGCCCTCGTGCAGGGCGCCCATGGTCATCACCACCGCCCGCCGGCCGCGGCGCGGCAGGGCGCGCAGCTCGGCGGCGGTGCGCAGCACGGGCACGGACACGGTTCGGCTCCTTCGTTCGGCGGTCGGACCGCTCTCGGTCCCGGTGGTCGGAGCGCCCGGAACGGTCACGGGGCGCCCCCGTCCGAGAGGACCTCCAGCAGGTCCTCGGCCAGCTCCGGCTTGAGCAGGCCGTTCGCCAGGGCGCGGTCCGCGGTCGTGCGGGCCATGGCCAGGTAGCCCGCCACCGCCTGCGGCGCGTGGCGGCGCAGCTCGGCGACGTGGGCGGCGACCGTGCCGGCGTCGCCCCGGGCGACCGGGCCGGTCAGCGCGGCGTCGCCGGAGCGCAGGGCGTTGTCCAGGGCCGCGCCGAGCAGCGGCCCGAGCATCCGGTCCGGCGCGGCGACCCCGGCCGCGCGCAGCAGCTCCATGGCCTGCGCGACCAGGGTGACCAGGTGGTTGGCGCCGATGGCCAGGGCCGCGTGGTAGAGCGGGCGGGCCTCCTCGGCGATCCACTCCGGCTCCCCGCCCATCTCGATGACCAGCGCCTCGGCGGCCAGTCGCAGCTCCTCGGGCGCGGTGACCCCGAACGAGCAGCCCGCCAGCCGCTCCACGTCCACAGGGGTGCCGGTGAACGTCATCACCGGGTGGAGCGCCAGCGGCAGGGCGCCGGCCCGCGTCGCCGGGGCCAGGACGGCGGTCCCGTAGCGTCCGGAGGCGTGCGCCATGAGCTGACCGGGGCGTACGGAGCCGGTCGCGGCCAGTCCGGCGACCAGGCCGGGCAGGACGTCGTCGGGGACGGTGAGCAGCACGAGGTCGGCGCGGGCCAGCACCTCGGCGGGCTCCATCAGCGGCACCCCCGGCAGCAGGGCCTCGGCCCGGCGGCGGGAGGCGTCGGAGACGCCGGAGGCGGCCACCGGGCGGTGCCCGGCGAGCTTCAGCGCGGCGGCCAGGGCGGGGCCGACGCGCCCCGCGCCGACGACGCCGACGGACAGGCGCGCGGGACGGTCCACGGCGGCGCCGGAGGGGTGTTCGTTCACGTGAGCTGGGCCTTCCGTTCCAGTCCGTGGGGTTCCCCGGGCGGGTGGTCGGGGCATCGGTACCGGACGATTGTTGCCATGCTACGCGGACGCCGCGGACCGCCGGTCCGCACGGTGGGACGGCGGCCGGGCGGGAGGCGGGCCGGGAGACGGACGGAAGGCGGCTCGGGCGGCGGGCGGCACCGGTCCTCCGGGCGGCCGCCGGCGGACCTCTCGGAGGTCCGCCGTCAGGACTCGCGGTGCCGGACCGGCACCGGGGCGCGGCGGTCCGCGCGCGGGCCCGCCGCCCGCGCGGGCGGGCGAGCAGGCGGGCGAGGCGCGAGCCGAGGCGGGTGCGGGCCCCCGCGTCGAGGAGGGCGTCCCGGAACTCGCGGCGGACGCGCCGGTCCGCCACCCCCGGCAGGGGCAGCGGCTCCCGGCCGTGTCGGGCGGCCCGGTACTGGGCGAGCGCGTACTCGGTGTGGAAGCTCATGCCCCTCACGCTGCTCCCGGCCCCGGCGGCCGGGCACGTCGATTGACGCCGGCCGTCAATCGACGCCGGAGCCGCGTCGGGCGGCGGGCAGGATGGGCGCATGAGCGTGGTCATCGACATCACGGGCCTGCCCGACGAGCGCGTCGTCTTCGCCCCCTCCCCGCTGGCCGAGCTGGGCGCGGCCCTCCACGTCCTCTCCGAGCCCGCGCACCACCCGTGGCTGCACGGCTGGTCGACCACGACGCTCGCCGGGCTCAAGCCCGACCTCGCCGGCCGGCTCGCCGAGGCCGACGTCCTGTGGCGTTCCACCCGCTCCGACATCCTGTCGCCGACCGGGCCCCGCCCCGGTGACACGCTCGCCGAGGAGCTGGACGCCGTCGACCTGCTGGACGACGAGCGGTACGTCCAGGCCGCGCTGGAGATCAACTGCTCCAGCGACTACTGCGGCGAGGGGCCGTCCCCGCTGGTGGACCCCGACGCCCGTCGGCGGGCCCTGGACCGGGCCGCCGCCCGGGGGCCGCGCCAACTGGAGTTCGCCCGGCGCCTGCTGGCCGACCCGCCCGCCGTACGGGCCTGGGTGCGGCGGCTGTTGGAGGACTGCGAGCAGGCGTTCTTCGCGGACGTCTGGCAACGGACGCGCGGTGCGCTCGCCGCCGACGCCCGACACAAGACGGAGCTGCTGCGGCACCGGGGGCCGGCCGAGGCGCTGACCGCCGCGTCCCCCGCGATCACCCTGGAGGAGGACGCCCGCGGGCGGCGCGTGGTCGTCGACAAGCTCGCGGACGGACGGACGACGGCGACGGACCCGGCGGTCGGGCCGGGCCTGCTCCTGGTGCCCACCGCCTTCGGCCGGCCGCACCTGCTGGTCCTCCACGCCCCGGGGTGGCGGCCCGTGATCGAGTACCCGGTCGTCTCGCCCGAACTGCGCGCCGGGCCGGACTCGGTGGCCCTGATGCAGCGCCGTCTGGAGGCGCTGGCCCACCCGGTCCGCGTCCGACTGTGCCGCAACCTGGCCCGCGCCCCGTACACCACCGGCGAGTTGGCGGACGGGCTGGGCATCACCGCCCCGGAGGTCTCCCGGCACCTGAAGACGCTGCGGCAGGCGGGCCTGCTGACCGCGCGGCGGCACGGGCGGTACGTGCAGTACCGGCTCGACGTCACCGTCGTGGCGCGGCTGGGGAGCGACTTCCTGGAGGCGGTCCTGCGCTGACGGCGCCGTCGGCGCTGCGCCGACGGCGTGACGCCCGGAAGAACCGGAGGCGGTCGGGAATGATCGGACACATGACCGCGGACGAGGAAACAGAGGGCACGGACGAGGCCCGCGAGGAGAGCGCCGGCGAGCGGCGGGAGCGGTGGTTCGCGGCGTGGAGCGCCGCCCGGCTCCGGTTGGCCGACGCCCCGGCCTCGGGGACGCTGGCCGGACGGCTGGCCCGGCTGCTGGAGGAGGGCGCCGAGGTCCACGACCTGGACGTCCGCCCCGACCTGTACGGGGACGGGATCGTCGCCGAGCTGGAGGAGCGCACCGCCGACCTGCTGGGCACCGAGGCCGCGGCGTTCTTCCCCACGGGCACCATGGCCCAGCAGGTGGCCCTGCGCTGCTGGGCGGACCGCACGGGCAGCACCACCGTCGCCCTCCACCCGCTGTCCCACCCCGAGCGCCACGAGCGCCACGCGCTGACGCAGCTGACCGGCCTGCGCCCCGTCCACCCCACCACCGAGCCGCGGATGCCCTCCGCGGAGGAGGTGTGGACGCTGCCCGAGCCCTTCGGGGCCCTGCTGCTCGAACTCCCCCTGCGCGACGCGGGGTTCGTGCTGCCCACCTGGGACGAGCTGGTGGAGACCGTGGGGGCGGCGCGGGAGCGGGAGGCGGTGGTCCACCTCGACGGGGCCCGGCTGTGGGAGTGCACGCCGCACTTCGGGCGCACCCTCCCGGAGATCGTCGGCCTGGCCGACAGCGTGTACGTCTCCTACTACAAGTCGCTCGGCGGCCTCTCGGGCGCGGCCCTGGCCGGGTCTTCCTCGCTGATGGAGGAGGCCCGGGCCTGGCGGCACCGGTACGGCGGGCAGGTCTTCCAGCAGTGGCCCGCCGCGCTCTCCGCCCTGGTGGGGCTGGAGCGGGAGCTGCCGCGGCTGCCGGAGTACGTGGCCCACGCGAAGGTGGTGGCCGCCGCCCTGCGCCGGGGCCTGGCGGACGCCGGGGTGCCGTGGTTCCGGATCCACCCGGAGGAGCCGCACACCCACCAGTTCCAGGTGTGGCTGCCGTACGACCCCGAGGAGCTGACGGAGGCGGCCGTGCGGCAGGCGGAGGAGGACGGGACGGTGCTCTTCCGCGTCTGGGAGGCCCAGGGTCCGCCCGGGCTGGCCGTGACCGAGGTGACGGTCGCCGCCCCGGGCCTGCTGTGGAGCCCCGAGGACGTCCACGAGGCGCTGTCGGCGTTCCTCGCCCGCCTCCCGCGGGGCTGAGAACGGCGCCGGCGCGGGACCGGCCGGCGCGGACCGGGCCGGCCGGTCCGGGGCGCGCGGTCCGTCACAGGCCCCCGGCGCGCACCAGCCCGGTCTCGTACGCCAGCACCACCGCCTGGACGCGGTCGCGCAGCTCCAGCTTGGTGAGGATGCGGCCCACGTGCGTCTTGACGGTGGCCTCCGAGAGCACCAGCCGCTGGGCGATCTCGCCGTTGGAGAGGCCCTGGGCGACCAGCAGCAGCACCTCGCGCTCGCGGTCCGTCAACCGCTCCAGCCCCCTGGCCCGCGGCTGCTCGGTGGCGGGCAGCAGGGAGACGAAGCGGTCCAGCAGGCGGCGGGTGGTGGAGGGGGCCACCACCGCGTCCCCGCTGTGGACGGCGCGGATCGCGGTCAGCAGTTCGTCGGGCGGCACGTCCTTGAGCATGAAGCCGCCGGCCCCGGCCCGCAGCGCGGAGAAGGCGTACTCGTCGAGGTCGAAGGTGGTCAGGATCAGCACCTTGGGGTCGCCGGGGCCGCCCTCGCCCCGCTCGCAGATGCGGCGGGTGGCCTCGACGCCGTCGAGGCGGGGCATCCGCACGTCCATCAGGACCACGTCCACCGCCGTGACGCGCAGCTTCTCCAGGGCCTCGGCGCCGTCCCCGGCCTCGGCGACGACCTCCATGTCGGGCTGTGCGTCCAGCACCATGCGGAAACCGGTGCGCAGCAGCGCCTGGTCGTCGACGAGCATCACGCGGATGGTCATGGGGTCCCCTCGTACTGGTGCGGTGGTGCCGGTTCGGTGGTGGTCGCGCGGTTCGCCCGGTGCCCCGGGCGGTGCCTCACCCGATGTCCCACGGGTGTCTCACGGGTGCCTCACGTGGTGTTCTTCAGCGGCAGCACCGCGCTGATCCGGAAGCCGCCGCCCGGCCGGGGCCCCGCGTCCAGGCTGCCGCCGACCATGCCGACGCGCTCGCGCATCCCGATCAGCCCCTGGCCGAGCCCGTCCAGGCCGCCGACCTCGTACAGCTCGCGCTGGGCGCCGCGGCCGTCGTCCTCGGCGAGCAGGGTCAGGTCGTCGGTGCCGTAGGTCAGCCGCACGGTCGCGCCGACGTCGGGGCCGCCGTGTTTGCGGGTGTTGGTCAGCGCCTCCTGCACGATGCGGTACGCGGTCAGCTCGACGCTGCTGGGCAGCGGGCGCGGGGTGCCCTCGATGCGGAAGTCCACCGGCAGTCCCGTGCCGCGCACCTGCTCGACGAGGTCGGCGAGCTGCTCGACACCGGGCTGCGGCACGTACTCGCCGCCCTCGCCCTGGTCGCCGGTGCGGAGCACGCCCAGCAGCCGCCGCATCTCCGACAGCGCCTGGCGGCCGGTGTCGGAGATGGTCTCCAGCGCCTGCCGGGCCTGCTCGGGGGCGGTGTCGAGGACGTAGGCGGCGCCGTCGGCCTGGACGACCATCACCGAGACGTTGTGCGCGACGACGTCGTGCAGCTCGCGCGCGATCCGGGCGCGCTCGGCGGCCACGGCGACCTTGGCCTGCGCCTCGCGCTCCTTCTCCAGACGGGCGGCGCGCTCCTCCAACTGCGCGTAGTACGCGCGCCGGGTGCGCAGCGAGTCGCCCATCACCCAGGCGAGGACGAAGGTGACGGTCATGAAGACCGTGCCCAGCACCGCCGCGGCGAGGGCCTGGCCCTCGTTGGGCCAGCGCAGCGTGTGGACGGTGGGCGCGATCAGGGCACCGGCCAGGGCGAAGCGGGAGGCCCAGCGGACGGTGCGGGAGGCGTTGGTGAAGACGATCACCAGCAGGGCGAAGTTGGCCGGCACCGGGAACGCGCCCGTCACCACCTCGGCCACCCCCGCCCCGGTGGCCAGGAGCAGCATCTTCTCCGGCGCCCGACGGCGCAGGGCCACCACGGTGCACAGGGCCAGGATGATCGGCACGGAGGCCGCCTGCTGCACTCCGCCCTGGTCCAGGCTCTGGGCGGACGGCGGGTGCGACACGAGCGCGACGAGCCACATGGTGGACATCACCAACAGGACGAGGGCCCACAGCCCGTCGACCAGGGTGGGATGTCTGCGTATGAACTCGTACAGCCGATGCACGCTACCCAGCGTAGGCAGGACGGGTACGTGTGGGAGTCAACCAGAGGGCCGATCCGCCGCCGCCGCGCCTACTCCCCAGGGTGGAGGCAGGGGCGCCCCGCGGGGCTGGAGCAGCCAGGTGAAGGCGCCCAGGCCCGTCGGGTCGGTCAGCTCGGCGGCCTCGCCCGCGCCGCTCAGCCACCGCAGGTAGGCGACCGGGTCCCGGGAGGCCAGGACGAGCGGCGGACGGGCGCCGCTGACGCCCAGGGCGTGGAGCGCCTCCCGCTGGGTCACCAACAGGCCGGGACCGGCCCCGGCCGCGTGGGCGGCCGCCGCGCACGCGTCGAGGGCGACGTGGGCGGTCAGGTCGCATCCGCCGTCGGGGACGGGGTGGACCTCGCGGCCGTCGCGGTACCCGGTGAGGGTGCCGAAGGGCGGCCGGGCCTCGCGGGTGTGGGCGTAGTCGGCGGCGACGGCCAGGCCGCGGTCCAGGCAGGCCACGGCGTCCGCCCAGGCGGCGTCGCGGGGGAGGCCGATCTCGGCGCGCAGGCCGGGTTCGGGCGGCAGCGGCCACCAGCGGGCCAGCCAGTCGGCGTCCGCGCCGGTCACCGGCTCGCCCGGGTGCTCGGTGCCGTCGTCGTCCACCAGGACGTGGCACGGGACGCCGTCGCCGTCGGTCTCGACGACGTCCACGGGGACGTTGTCCAGCCACTCGTTGGCGAACAGCAGTCCGACCGCGCCGCGCGGCGGGGCGTCGGACCAGCCGATCGCCGGGTCGAGGCCGTCCGGGCGCGGGGCGCGCTCCACGGCGTGGGGACGGACCCGGGCCGCGACCTCCCCCGGCAGCGCGGTCAGGACGCCGGTCAGCAGCTCGCCGCGGCCGGCGCCGTAGTCGATCAGCGCCAGGTCGTCGGGGTGCCCGAGCACCGCGTCCACGCGCAGCAGCAGTTCGGCCACCGCCTCCGCGAACAGCGGGGAGACGTGCACGGAGGTGCGGAAGTGCGCGGCGGGCGCCTGCCGCACGAAGAACCCCTCGGGCCCGTAGAGCGCCTCCTCCGCGGCCCGGCGCCAGGGCCGCGGCCCCCGCTTCCCCGCCCCGCGCCCGTCCCTCACCTGTCGCTCACTCGCCGCTCACTTGTCGATGTCGCCGACGACGAAGAACATCGAGCCCAGGATCGCCACCATGTCGGCGACCAGCGTGCCGGGCAGCAGTTCGGTCAGCACCTGGATGTTGTTGTACGAGGCCGAGCGGAGCTTGAGCCGGTAGGGCGTCTTCTCCCCCTTGGAGACGAGGTAGTAGCCGTTGAGCCCGAGCGGGTTCTCGGTCCAGGCGTAGGTGGCGCCCTCGGGGGCCTTGAGCACCTTCGGCAGCCGCTGGTTGACCGGTCCGGGCGGCAGTTCGGCGAGGCGGTCCAGGCAGGCGTCGGCGAGGTCGAGGGAGTTGTGGGTCTGCTCCAGCAGCACCTCGAAGCGGGCCAGGCAGTCGCCCTCGGGGCGCGTGACGACCTTCAGGACGTCCGCCAGCTCCCCGTACGCCAGGTACGGCTCGTCGCGGCGCAGGTCGAAGTCGACGCCGGAGGCGCGGGCGATCGGTCCGCTGACGCCGTAGGCGTGGACGGCGGCCGGGGCGAGGACGCCGACGCCGCGGGTGCGTCCGCGGAAGATCTCGTTGCCCAGGACGAGCCGGTCGTAGGTGTCCATCCTGGCGCGGACCGCGGCGACGGCGTGGCGGGCCCGCCCGAGCCAGCCGGCCGGGAAGTCCTCCTTGAGGCCGCCGACCCGGTTGAACATGTAGTGGATGCGCCCGCCGGAGACCTCCTCCATCACCCGCTGGAGCTCCTCGCGCTCGGTGAAGGCGTGGAACATGGGCGTGATCGCGCCCAGCTCCAGCGGGTAGGAGCCGAGGAACATCAGGTGGTTGAGGACCCGGTTCAGCTCCGCCAGCAGCGTGCGTCCCCACACGGCCCGCTCGGGGACCTCCATGCCCAGCATCCGCTCGACGGCCAGGACGACGCCGAGTTCGTTGGAGAAGGCCGACAGCCAGTCGTGGCGGTTGGCGAGGACGATGATCTGCCGGTAGTCGCGGGCCTCGAACAGCTTCTCCGCGCCGCGGTGCATGTAGCCGATCACCGGCTCGGCGACGGTGATCCGCTCGCCGTCCAGCACGAGCCGCAGCCGTAGCACGCCGTGGGTGGACGGGTGCTGGGGGCCGATGTTGAGCACCATGTCGGTGCTCTCGGCCGCGCCGCCGACGCCGACGACGGTCTCGGTGGGCCCGGTGGTCTCGGTGGTCGTGCCGGGATCGGTCATGGTTCCCAGTCTGACAGCAGTTCCGGCGGCGGTACGGCGGCCTCCCGCCTCCCCGGGGCTCCTCCGGGGCTCCCTCAGGGCTCCTCCCCCGGGCGGATACGCACCGTCACCGGCTGCGCATACGCTTGCCGTATGAGTCGGTCGGCAGGGCGGCAGGCAGAGGACCGGGCAGCGGACCGGGCACCCGGCGGAGGGGCCCGGAAGGAGGGCCCCGCGGGGGCCACCGCGGACGGCGAGCGGTGGCGCGGCGTGGAGCGGGGGCTGCTGCGGATGCGCAGGACGTTGCTGGTCGCCGTGTCCGTCCCGCTCGCCGTGGCGTCGGCCCTGGTCCTGGGCCTGACGGCCGGGCCCGGGTGGGCGGCGCTCGCCGCGGCGCCGACGGCGGTGGCGCTCTGGGGGTGGCGGGCGGTCGCCCTCAACTGGGCCTCCTGGCGGTACGCCGAGCGCGCCGACGACCTGCTGATCGGCCGCGGGGTGGTCTGGCGCCGGCTGACCGTCGTGCCCTACGGCCGGATGCAGTTGGTCGAGGTGACCTCCGGGCCGCTGGAACGGCGGTTCGGCCTGGCGCGCGTGCAGTTGCACACCGCCGCGGCCACGACGGACGCGCACATCCCCGGCCTCGCCCCCGAGGAGGCCGAGCGGCTGCGGGACCGGCTCACCGAGCTGGGCGAGGCCCGGTCGGCGGGGCTGTGATGGCGCTGCCGAAACGTCCGGAGGGCAGGCGGCTCCACCCGGTCACCCCGTGGCGGCGGGCGTGGGCGCCGGTCGCCGCGCTGCTGGCCTTCGCCGTGCAGGACCCGGAGCGGACCCGGCAGGGGGTGGAGAACCTGTCGACCGGCTGGCTGCTGGCGGGCCTGGCGGTGCTGCTGCCGGTGGCGGCCGCGTACGGCTTCCTGTCGTGGTGGACGACGAGCTACCTGGTGACCGACACCGAGCTGCGCATCCGCACCGGTCTGCTCTTCCGGCGCGTGGCGCACATCCGGCTGGACCGTCTCCAGGCGATCGACGTCGGCCGCCCCCTGTTGGCCCGGATCGTGGGGGTCGCCAAGCTCAAGCTGGACGTGGTCGGCACCGACAAGAAGGACGAACTGGCGTTCCTCGCCGAGCGCGAGGCCGTGGCGCTCCGCGCCGAGCTGCTGGCGCGGGCGGCCGGGATGGCGCCCGAGGCCGCCCCGGATGCGGGCGAGGCGCCCGCCCGGGAGCTGGTCCGGGTCGACACGCGGATGCTGGTCGTCTCGCTGCTGCTGCTCGGCACCACCTGGGGCGTGCTGGTGCCGGCGGTCGTCGTCCCCGTGCTGGTCTGGTGGGCCAGCGGCGCCCTCTGGCCGGCCCTGGCGGTCGCGGTGCCGCTGTTCGGCGGTGTCTGGCAGAGCAGCCTGGGCCGTTTCCTGACCGAGTTCGACTGGGTGGTGGCCGAGTCGCCGGACGGGGTGCGGCTCGACCACGGCCTGCTGGACCGCGCGCACGCCACGGTCCCCCCGGGCCGCGTCCAGGCCGTGCGGATCGTCGAGCCGTGGCTGTGGCGGCGGCGCGGCTGGGTGCGGGTGGAGTTGGACGTCGCGGCCGGGGGCAACGAGGGCGGCGTGCTGCTGCCGGTCGCCACCCGGGAGGTCGCCCACGGCGTGCTGGGCCGGATTCTCCCCGGCGTCGATCCGGCGGAGGCGACGGCGTCCCTGGTGCCGGTGCCGCGCCGGGCGCGGTGGGTGGTCCCGCTGTGGTGGCGGGGGTACGGGCACGGGGTGACGGAGTCGGTGTTCGCGAGCCGCCGCGGGCTGCTGTGCCGCAGGCTGTCGCTGGTGCCGCACGCGAAGGTGCAGAGCGTCCGCCTCTCCCAGGGGCCGTGGGAGAGGGTCCACGGCCTGGCGAACGTCCACGTCGACCACGGCGCGAACGGCACGGTGGCGGCCCGGCTGCGCGACGCGGAGGAGGCCCGTGCCGTGGTCGCGGCCCAGGCGGAGCGCTCCCGCACCGGCCGGCGCGAGGCGCGCCCGGAGCGCTGGCTGACGTAGGGCCCGGCCGGCCGCTCCGGGCGGGCCGGGGCTCAGGCGCGGGCCCGGCGCGACTTCCCGCCGGTGGGGGCGCCGGAGTCCTCGGCGTCCGCCGGGGCGTCCGGTTCCGCGGCGTCGGGGACGCCCAGGTCGATGACCTTGCCCACGGCAGCGCGCGGGGCGCGGGGCACGGGCGCGGGCTCGGGCCGTTGTTCGGGAGCGGGCTCGGGGGCGGGGGCGGGACGCTCGGCGGCGCGGTGGCCGTCCTCGTCCTGGTCGGACGGGGACTCGGCCGGGGTGCGCGGCCCGCCGGACGCCCGGCGGCGCCGCCGGTTGCCCTGGGTGCCGAAGAAGTCGAAGCCGCCGCGCTTGGGGGCCGTGCCCCCGGACCCCTGCCCGTACGGCTCTCCGGCTCCCTCCCTCGGCAGCCCCTGCGACGGGGACGGTGGCAGGGACGGTGACGGTGACGGGGACGGAGACGGCGACGAGGGCCGGGGCGCCGCCGGGTGCCACGCGGCGCGCTCGGCCTCCCGCCTCTCCCGCTCCCGACGCTCCAGCTCCTCCCGCGCGCGCTGGCGCGCGGCGTTCGTCCGCAGCCGTCTGAGGGCCTCGTCCGCCTGGAGGTAGGTGAGCGGTGTGGGCGCGCCCGAGGCCTGCCGGTGGTCGGCCGCCCCGGTGGTGAGTTCCCTGGCCGGACCGGCCGCCTCCAGGGCCAGCAGCCGCCGCCCCTCCAGGGCGCTGGCCCGCTCGGTCTCGGCGGTGGCGTACCGGCGCAGCAGCGCGGCGTGCTCGGTGCGCAGCCTCTCCAGCTCGTCGCGCTTCTTCCGGAGTTCGGTCTCCACGTTCCTGCGGAGCTCGACCGACTCCTCCAGCTCGACCTCCAGCTCCGCCTGGCGCTCCTCGGCCCGCCACTCGGCCGTGGCCTTGGCCGCCTTCACCTCGCCGACCCGCCGCCCCGCCTCCCGGTCCCACTGGCGCAGCAGCACGGCCGCGTAGACGGCGGACAGCGCGGCCACGGCGGTCAGGACGCGCAGCAGCAGCACCTCCGGGACGTCGATCTCGCCGACCAGCCAGGCCCCGCCCGCGCAGACGAGCGCCACGACCGCCACGGCGGACGGCGCGAGCAGCCGGTGCAGGGGCGGTGCTTGGCGGTGGCGTCCTCGGGGCATGGCCTGGAATTTACCGTGGCTCCCGCCTTCCGAGGCACTGTCCGTCCTCATTCGTTATCAGGGGGCCACAAACCGTCATGAGGGCGTGGGCGGAACGGCGCGCGCTGCTGGGCCGCGATTCACTCCCGGCGCCGGGCCGCCAGGGACGACACCACGACGATCACGGTGAGCGTGGCGATGACGCTGACCACGGCCAGCCGCAGCGCCGGCCCGAGGGTGTTGTTCGCCTCGTGGGCGAAGTCGTACCAGACCAGGACGGACTGGAAGAGCGCGATGGCCGTGAAGACGAAGAGCAGCCGGTTGCGGCGCTCGTCGCGCCGGTACTGGGTCATCGTGCGGTGGAAGTCCAGGATGTCGCGGAGCGACTGGAGCTGGACCTCCAGCACCCCGCGCTCGCGCTCCATCGCCCAGCGCTCCATCGCCGCGTCCATCACCACCGCGCCGGCGTTGACGGTGTAGCGGCTCTCCTCCAGCCGCACCATGTCGCGCAGGGCCAGGTCCTTGCTGAGCTTGAGCGAGGCGGCGAACTGCCGGTCCACGTCCGCCACCCGGTCCCAGCGGGTGTCGTTGAGCCGGAGCATCCGGGCCGACACCAGGCGGTTGGCCTCGTCCACCGCGATCCACTCGCCGGTGGCCGCCATCACGCCCTCCAGCACCTCGCCGATCCGGTGCGGCGGCAGCCGGACGAGGGTGGTGAACCCGTCCCCGAAGCGCAGCCAGGCGTCGTCGTGGATCTTGCGCTCCACGCCGTAGACCCGGGTCGCGCCGGGCTCCTGGCCCTCCGGCGGGTCCATCAGCACCCGGTGCCACCACAGCAGCCGCCCGGGGTCCATCGCCGCCTCGTCGGCCGGGTCGACCAGTCCGGTGGCGAGCATCCGCTCCGAGATGGAGTCCGTCCACCGCGCGATGTGCGGGTTGATCCGCTCCACCAGCTCGCGCTCGCGGCGGTGCACGGAGTCCCTGTCGGGCACCTCCACGGTCTGCATGACGTAGCAGTGGCCGCTGGGCTCGAAGCGGCACCACAGCAGTCCGGCGTCCGCCACGTCGACCGTGCCGACGGTCCTCTTGCCGCTGAGCCGGGAGCCGCCGGTGGACATGTGGTGGTCGAACAGGAGCGGGGAGTCCGGCCCCTCCGCCTGGGGCGAGAACCCCGGCACGGCGGCGGTGACGGCCTCCCTCAGCGCCCTGCCGACCTCGCCCCCGAAGGTGTTGGCGCACAGCCGGAACCGCATGAGGAACGGTGCGATGAGTACGACCTGCACGAAGCCCAGCCCCCCCTGTGAACCCCGGCCTGCGGCCGGCCCCCTCACGCCTCGGGCGCGGCGTACGGCGCGGTGAACAGCGTCCACTCGCCGTGTCCGGCGTGTCCTCCCTCGGCCGTCCACCCCTCGCCCAGCAGCCGGTGCATCCGCTCCGGCGGGACGTACAGCGGCGTCCCCGCGCGGAACGAGGTGCACCACAGGAGCTGCCCGCCGGGCCTGATCACCCGGACGATCTCGGTGGGGTGGAACACCCCGTTGAGCGACACTACCAAGGGAACCCGGGCCGTACCCAGGGGAAGCGACCGTACGTCGGCGACCGCCCAGCCCGCCCCCGGCACGTCCACGCGGCGCCGCAGCATCGGCAGGCTCAGGTCGCAGGCGACCACCCTCGGCACGACCTCCGCGATCGCGGCCGTCGCCTCGCCGGTGCCGCAGCAGATCTCCACGGCCCACTCGGCGGGACGGGCACGGCGCAGTCCCTCGCGCACGGGGAGTTCGTAGCCGCGCTGGTCGTCGGTCCACTCCCGCCAGCCCTCGGCCATCTCGTCGTACGACCTGCGCAGGCCCTGCCACGCCTCGCGGTCCTCGGGGTTCCGGAGCAGGCGCTCTTGGAAGCGGCGGCTGGGGTGGGCTTCGGCCTTCAGGTCCGGCGGGTCCAGGGTGTCCTCCATGCGGCGACGATAGCGAGGGGGGCGTGCCGATCGACAGGTGGCATCCGGGTCAGGCCGCCGCCGCGGTCGGCGGGGTGTCGTCGTCCTCGGGGAGCCGGCACACCTTCTGCAGGTAGATGGCCGCCGCGACCACCGCGGCGCCCGCCAGCACCGACAGACCGGCGTAGACGGCCTGGTCGCGGCGGGCCGCCACGTCCATGGCGTTGAAGAGCAGGTAGAGGCCGGCGCCGCCGTACGCGCCCGCCACCAGGGCGGCCACCAGCGCGCTGGACTGGCCGAAGACGACGGCGCGGGCCGCCATGATCGGCTCCACGCCCTTGGCTCCGGGCCGCCGCTCGCGCTGGGCGCGCAGCCGGGCGCGGATCGACAGGGCGGTGGCGGCCAGGACGGCGGCGATCAGCGCGAGCACGATCGGGGCCGCGACGGGGACGGCGGGCAGCGTGCCCAGCGCGTCCCACATCCGCGCCCCCGCCCAGGACAGCACCACCGCGAGAGCGAAGAGACCGGCCAGCGTCCTGATGCGTAGTTCCCTCACGGGGCTCCCCACGTCACTCGGGCACCGCCCTGCGGACGGCCGTCGTGACGGACGGTGTCGTTCGGACGGCGATGTTCGGGCTGTGTCGGCTGTGTCGTTCCGGGTTGATCGAGGCTGGTCCGGGCCGGCCGAGGCCGACCGGGCAGGGCCGCCCGGACGGCCCGCCCGGGTGGCGACGGCGGTCGCCCCGCGATCACTCGGGCAGGCGCAGTTCCAGGTCCTCCCGGAGCACCACGCCCTCCCGGTCGACGGTGTCGAGCAGGTCCGCCACCGGACCATGGCCCGGAATCTCGGCGTCCGGGTCCACATCGTGCCACGGCACCAGGACGAAGGCGCGCTCGTGGGCGCGCGGATGGGGCAGCGTCAGCACGGGGTCGTCGGAGACGACGCCCTGGTACGCCACGATGTCCACGTCGATCGTCCGCGGTCCCCAGCGCTCGTCGCGCGTCCGCGCGAAGGCCTCCTCGACGGCGTGGGCGCGCTCCAGCAGCGAGCCGGGCGGCAGTGTCGTCTTCACCAGCACGACGGCGTTGAGGTACGAGGGCTGGCTGCCCGGCTCCACTCCCCACGGCTCGGTCTCGTACACCGGCGAGACCGCCTTGACGCGCACCCCGGGGGTCTCCTCCAGCGCGTCGATCGCTCCCTGGAGGGTCTCCCGGCGGTTGCCCAGGTTGCCTCCGATGGAGAGAACGGCACGCTTGGGGTTGTGCAGGGTCACGTCGGCGGCGTCGACCTGGTGCACCACGGAGGCGGGTACCGGCTGGACGGTCGGGTCGCTGTTCGGCGTCATACGCGGCTCCGCTTGATGGTGATGGTCACATCGTCGAACGGGACGGTGATCGGGGCTTCCGGCTTGTGGACCACGACCTCCACCTCCCGCACCACCTCGTGGGTCAGGCACTGGTCGGCGATCCGCTGGGCGAGGGTCTCGATCAGGTCGACCGGTTCGCCGGCGACGATCGCCGCGACCTCCTCCGCCACGATGCCGTAGTGGACGGTCCTGGTGAGATCGTCGTCGGCCGCGGCGGGTCGGGTGTCCAGGCCCAGCACCACGTCCACGACAAAGGTCTGTCCCTGCTCGCGTTCCCTGGCGAACACTCCGTGATGCCCGCGGACCCTGAGTCCGCGCAGTGCGACACGGTCCACGCGCATTCACTCCCGTCGTTCGGCCGGCGGTCGACAGCGGTCACAGGGACGCACGACATGCCGGTTCGGCACCCGGCGTGCCGCACCTACCCGACAGCGCGCGCGGCCACGCGTCCATTCCCGGCCCCTCGTCCGCCGTGCCGTCCGGCAGGCGGCTCGGTGGTCCCCGGCGGCGGGCGCCGCCGGTGCCACTCTCTCAGACCGGCTCTCAGAGGATCGTGCCGCCCTCTCCGTCGATGCCGTCGGAGCCGTCGGGACCGTCCATGTCGAAGTTGTCCACGCCCTCGTCCTCGTCGTCCTCCTCGACGAGGACCGGGGAGCCGTGGTGGGCCCAGATCCTCCACTGCCCGTCCTCCGTCCTGCGGAAGACGTTCGTGGCGACCACCAGCCCGCCGATCAGCGGCCCGGCCGAGCCGTCCTCCTCGGCGGGTCCGCCGCTGAGGATGTTCTCGGTGCAGGTCACCACGGCGGTGTCGCCCAGCACGGAGACCTCCACGTCGGTGAGGAAGAACTGGACGTACTCGGTGTTCGCCATGATCAGCGCGTAGGAACGCAGCACCTCGTCGCGCCCGGTGAGCACCGGCCAGCCGGGGTGGACGACGCTGACGTCCTCGTGCAGCCACTGCTCGGCCAAGGCGTCGAGATCGCCGCGCTCCACCGCCTCGTACAGTGCGGTGTTCGCCGCCTCGACGGCCTGGACGTCCGTGCGGGCCTCTCCGGTCACCGGCTTCCTTCCGCGGGGTTCGTGTCCTCCCCTTCCAGTGCCCGCGCCACCCGGACCGCATCCGCGCTCGCGCGCACCGCGTGCACCCGTACCGCCCAGGCGCCCTCGCGCGCCGCGATCGCCGAGACCGCCGCCGTGGCCGCGTCCCGCTCCCGAGCGGGCGGCACGGTGCCGCTCTCGTCGGCCAGCACACGGCCCAGGAAGCGCTTCCGGGAGGCCGCCACCAGCACCGGCCGCCCCAGTTCCCGGGCCAGCCGGGTCGTGGCGTCCACCAGGGCCAGGTCGTGCGGGGCCTGCTTGGCGAAGCCCAGTCCGGGGTCGACGACGATCCGCTCCGGCGCGATGCCGCCCGCCACCGCCCGGTCCAGGGTGGCGCGCAGTTCGTCGATCACCTCGGTGACGGTGTCGGTGTAGACGGCGCGGTCGTTCATGTCGATGCTCTGGCCACGCCAGTGCATCACCACGAAGGGCGCCCCGATCTCGGCCACCACCGGGATCATCCGCGCGTCCGCGCGTCCGCCGCTGACGTCGTTGACCAGGCGGGCGCCGGCCGCCACCGACCGTTCGGCGACGGAGGCCCGCATGGTGTCCACGCTGACCACGACGCCCTCCCGGGCCAGGCCCTGGACGACCGGGATCACCCGGCGCAGTTCCTCGGCCTCGTCCACGCGGGTCGCGCCGGGCCGGGTGGACTCGCCGCCCACGTCGATCAGGTCGGCGCCCTCGGCGACCAGATCCAGACCGTGCTTGATCGCGGCCTCGGTGTCGAACCAGCGGCCGCCGTCGGAGAAGGAGTCCGGGGTGACGTTCACCACGCCCATGACGGCACACCGGTCCCAGGAGGGCAATCCGGCAACTTCTCCACGGAGGGCGCGCAAGCTGTTCATGTGGTCCAGCGTAGGCGCTCCCCGCGCGCCCCTCGGACTCGCCCGCCGTCGGGCCGCTGTGGGCCGTCACGGCGGTCGCGGCCGTCAGTGGGCCATGATCAGGCTCATCGCCTCGGCGCGGGTGGTGGCGTCGCGGAGCTGGCCGCGGACGGCGGAGGTGATGGTCTTGGCGCCGGGCTTGCGGACGCCGCGGACCGTCATGCACATGTGCTCGCACTCGATCACGACGATCACGCCGCGCGGTTCGAGGATTCTCATCAGCGAGTCGGCGATCTGGGTCGTCAGCCGCTCCTGGACCTGGGGGCGGCGTGCGAAGACCTCCACCAGCCGGGCGAGCTTCGACAGCCCGGTGATCTTCCCCGTCTCGGACGGGATGTAGCCGACGTGCGCCACGCCGTGGAAGGGCAGCAGGTGGTGCTCGCAGGAGGAGAGCACCTCGATGTCCTTCACCAGCACCATCTCGTCGTGGCCGAGGTCGAAGGTGGTGGTCAGGACGTCCTCCGGCCGCTGCCGCAGCCCGGCGAAGATCTCCTTGTACGCCCGTGCCACCCGTGCCGGGGTGTCGCGCAGCCCCTCGCGGTCGGGGTCCTCGCCCACCGCCAGGAGCAGTTCGCGTATGGCGTTCTCGGCACGCTTCTCGTCGAACTCGCCAACGGGGCTCTCGCCGTCCAGCGTCACCGGGTCGATCATGTATCCCTCGTTTCTCTCGCGTGTGCAGCAAAGAGCCGCGCCCCTCCGGTAGTAAACCGGAGGGGCGCGGCGGGCATTCCGATGGGCCGGTGTGGTCCGTGCTACCCGGCGGTCCCGGGCGGTCAGCCGTCCAGGCGGGGCTCGTCCGACAGACCGCTCTCCTTGGAGATCACCGTGTCCCTCGGACCGATCTCCTTGCCCTTCTCCTGACCGGGCTGCGAGCCGTTGGTCAGGGCCAGCTCCTTGGGCGTGGACACCGGCGGGCGGGTGGAGGGCATCCGGCGCGAGGAGCCCGTCCAGGCCGGACGCGGAGGACGCTTGACGACCGGGCGGAAGATCTCGGCGATCTCCTCCTTGCCGAGGGTCTCCTTCTCCAGGAGGGCCAGCACCAGGTTGTCCAGCACGTCCCGGTTCTCGACGAGGATCTCCCACGCCTCGTTGTGCGCGGCCTCGATCAGCTTCTTGACCTCCTCGTCCACCAGCCCGGCGACCTCCTCGGAGTAGTCGCGCTGGTGGCCCATCTCCTTACCCAGGAAGGGCTCGGAGTGGTCGGAGCCGAACTTGATCGCGCCCAGCCGCTCGGTCATGCCGTACTGCGTGACCATGGCGCGGGCCGTGGCGGTCGCCTTCTCGATGTCGTTGGCGGCACCCGTCGTCGGGTCGTGGAAGACCAGCTCCTCGGCCGCGCGCCCGCCCAGCATGTACGCGAGCTGGTCGAGCATCTCGTTGCGCGTCGTGGAGTACTTGTCCTCGTCCGGCAGCACCATCGTGTAGCCGAGCGCCCGGCCGCGCGACAGGATCGTGATCTTGTGGACGGGGTCGGAGTTGGGCAGAGCCGCCGCGACCAGGGCGTGACCGCCCTCGTGGTACGCGGTGATCTTCTTCTCCTTGTCGCTCATGATCCGGGTCCGCTTCTGCGGTCCGGCCACGACGCGGTCGATCGCCTCGTCCAGGAACTTGTTGTCGATCAGCTTCTTGTCGCTGCGCGCGGTGAGCAGCGCGGCCTCGTTGAGCACGTTGGAGAGGTCGGCGCCCGTGAAGCCGGGGGTGCGGCGGGCCACCGCGGACAGGTCCACGTCGGGCTCCATCGGCTTGCCCTTGGCATGGACCTTGAGGATCTCCAGACGACCCTGCATGTCGGGGCGGTCCACCGCGATCTGCCGGTCGAAGCGGCCCGGACGCAGCAGCGCCGGGTCCAGGATGTCCGGCCGGTTGGTGGCGGCGATCAGGATGACCCCGCCCTTGACGTCGAAGCCGTCCATCTCGACCAGGAGCTGGTTCAGCGTCTGCTCGCGCTCGTCGTGGCCGCCGCCCATGCCGGCGCCGCGGTGGCGTCCGACGGCGTCGATCTCGTCGACGAAGACGATCGCCGGGGCGTTCGCCTTGGCCTGCTCGAACAGGTCGCGGACGCGGGAGGCGCCGACACCGACGAACATCTCCACGAAGTCGGAGCCGGAGATCGAGTAGAACGGCACCCCGGCCTCGCCCGCGACGGCGCGCGCCAGCAGCGTCTTGCCGGTGCCGGGCGGGCCGTACAGCAGCACGCCCTTGGGGATCTTCGCCCCGACGGCCTGGAACTTGGCGGGCTCCTGGAGGAACTCCTTGATCTCCTGGAGCTCCTCGACCGCCTCGTCGGCACCCGCCACGTCGGCGAAGGTCGTCTTCGGGGTGTCCTTGGTGATCAGCTTCGCCTTCGACTTCCCGAAGTTCATCACCCGGGAGCCGCCGCCCTGCATCTGGTTCATCAGGAACAGGAAGACGATCACGATCAGCACGAACGGCAGCAGGGAGAGCAGCATCCCGACGAACGGGTTCTGCTTCTGCGGGGAGACGGTGTACCCGTCCTTGACCTGCCCGTCCTGGTACTTGGACTGCAGCAGCTTGGCCAGGTCGACGCCCTGTTCGTCGATGTAGCTGGCCTTGACCTTGTCACTGCCCTCGATCTTGGCGCCGTCCTTGAGCTCGACCTTGACGGTCTGCTCGTCGCCGGTCGTCAGCTCGGCGGACTGGACCTTGTTCTGGTTGATCGCCTGTACGACCTGGCCGGTGTCCACCGTCTTGTAGCCGCCGGACGAGCCGACGACGTTCATCAACACGACCACGGCGAGGGCAGCCAGCACGATCCACATGACGGGACCACGGAAGTAGCGCTTCACGTCCATCCATACGGGGCGCGCGCGCCCCGTCCCTCCTGCCACAGTGAGGCACCGCGACCCGGAGGGGCCGCCGTGCGTACGGTGTATTACTCGGCTTGCTCGGCCTACGAACAGACTGCCTCAACAGACCGACCTTCGGACGGTACCCCAGCATTGTCGTCCGAAGCACGGTCGTACGACGACGCCGGGACGGTAAACATTCCCGCCCCGTCCCTTTCAACGCCGGGTTCTCCCCCAGCGTTCCCGGGTGGCCGTCCGAGTCCGCCGAGCCCGTTCAGCCGCCGTAGACGTGCGGCGCGAGTGTTCCCACGAACGGCAGGTTGCGGTACTTCTCCGCGTAGTCCAGGCCGTAGCCGACCACGAACTCGTTGGGGATGTCGAAGCCGACCCACTTGACGTCGATGGCCACCTTCGCCGCCTCCGGCTTCCGCAGCAGGGTGCAGACGTTCAGGGAGGCCGGTCCGCGGGAGCCGAGGTTCGACAGCAGCCAGGACAGCGTCAGGCCGGAGTCGATGATGTCCTCGACGATCAGGACGTGCTTCCCCTGGATGTCGGTGTCCAGGTCCTTGAGGATGCGGACCACCCCGGAGGACTGGGTGCCCGCGCCGTACGAGGACACCGCCATCCAGTCCATGGTGACCGGCGAGGACAGGGCCCTGGCGAGGTCGGCCATGACCATCACCGCGCCCTTGAGGACCCCGACCAGGAGCAGTTCCCTGCCGGCGTACTCCTCGTCGATCTTCGCCGCCAGTTCGGCCAGCTTCGCGTCGATCTCTTCCTTGGTGATGAGCACCGACTTGAGGTCGGCGCCCATGTCCTTTTCGTCCACCCTGCTGCTCTCGGTCGTGGTTCACACTTGCCGGATGACCAGTGTGCCACCCTGCCTCCGGGCGGCCACTCGGCCGGGCAGGTTGATGGCACGCTGACCGTGCCAGTCGGTGATCAGCCGGTCGATCTCCTCGATGTGGCGGGCGAACAGGGAGCCCGCCGGGGAGCCCGCCGCGACCGTCACCCGACGCAGCACCCGGCGGCGGACGGCGGACGGCAGGGCGTGGAGCCGGGCGACGTCGAGCGCGACACCGGTTCCGGTTGTGACGTTCGCGACATCGGAGGCGTCCGCGCGGACCGCGCGCTCCGCGTCGCGCGCCCAGGCGTCGAGCGCGTCGGCGTCGTCGCGCGAGAGCTGGGCGGTACGGGCCAGAGCTTCGACCACGCCCTTGCCGAGGGCCTTCTCCAGGGCGGGCAGGGCGTCGTGGCGGACGCGGGAGCGGGTGAAGCTCGGGTCGGCGTTGTGCGGGTCGTCCCAGACGGGCAGCGACTGGACCATGCACGCCTTGCGGGTGGTCTGTCGGTCCACGGCGAGGAACGGCCGCCGGTAGCGGTGCCCGGCCCCGGTGCGGCCGGTCGGCGAGCCGGAGACGGCGGCCATCCCGGACAGCGAGCGGGTGCCGGAGCCGCGGGCGAGCCCGAGCAGCACCGTCTCGGCCTGGTCGTCCCGGGTGTGGCCGAGGAGGACCGCGGCGGCGCCGTGGCGCTCGGCGACCTCGTCCAGGGCGGCGTAGCGGGCGGTGCGGGCGGCGGCCTCGGGGCCGCCGGCGCGGCCGACGGTCACGGTGACGGCCTCGGCCGGCGCGAGGGAGAGGGCTTCGAGACGGGAGACGACCTCACGGGCCCGGTCGTCGGAGCCGGGCTGCAGGCCGTGGTCGACGGTGACGCCACCGGCCCGCAGACCGAGGCGGGGGGCTTCGAAGGCGAGAGCGGAGGCGAGCGCCATCGAGTCGGCGCCGCCGGAGCAGGCGACGAGCACGAGCGGGGGCCGGTCGTTGCCGGAGGGGCCGCGCCCGAGGGCGTCGGCGTCGCGGAGGACGTCCTGGAGCGTGCGGCGGACCGCCAGGCGTATCGCTGCTACCGCGGGGTGGGGACCCATGTCCGTTCACTTCCTTGAGAGAGGACGGTGACTACGCTGAGTGCGCCAATGGTGACAGAGAAGAGTTGCATCCCTGAGCATCGCACGCGCGACCGTCGCTCACGGTCCCTCGGAAGAGTGATTGTGCGGGCATTCGGTGCTCATCAGTCCGCTTTCCGGTGCACCCTCGCGATCCAGTCCGCCGGTTTGGCGATCTCCGCCTTGGTGGGCAGTGTGTTGGGAGAGGTCCACACCTTGTTGAAGCCCTCCATCCCCACCTCGTCCACGACCGCGCGGACGAACCGCTCGCCGTCGCGGTACTGGCGGAGCTTGGCGTCGAGCCCCAGCAGCTTGCGCAGCGCCTGGTCGAGGCGGCCGGCCCCGGCGGCGCGGCGCTTCTGGAACTTCTCCCGGATCTCGGCGACGGTGGGCACCACATCGGGGCCGACGCCGTCCATCACGTAGTCCGCGTGCCCCTCCAGCAGCGACATCACGGCGGTGAGGCGGCCGAGGATCTCGCGCTGGGCGGGGGTCTGCACCAACTCCACGAAGCTGCGCCCCTCCCCGCCCTCGTCCGTCCAGGGCCTGCCGCCCCCGGCCAGCGACTGGACGGCCTCGCGCAGCCGCTCCAGCAGCGTGGAGGGATCGATGTCGGTCTCCCCGAGGAAGGAGTGGATCTCCCCCTCGATGTGGTCGCGCAGCCACGGCACGGCGGAGAACTGGGTGCGGTGCGTCTCCTCGTGGAGGCACACCCAGAGCCGGAAGTCGTGCGGGTCGACGTCCAGCTCGCGCTCCACGTGCACGATGTTCGGCGCGACCAGCAGCAGCCGTCCGCCGCCCTCGCCCGGGGTGCCGGGCAGGTCGGGCGAGGGCGGGGCGAAGGTCTCGTACTGGCCCAGGACGCGCGAGGCCATGAACGACAGCAGCATCCCGACCTCGACGCCGGTCACCTTGCCACCGACCACGCCCAGCACCGCGCCGCCCGGGCCGCCGCCGCGCCGCGCCTGCATCTTGTCCAGCAGGGGCGCCAGCAGCTCGCGGAAGCCGGCCACGTTGGCCCGGATCCAGCCGGGCCGGTCCACGACGAGCACGGGGGTGTCCCCGGAGCCGCCGGCCGGCTCCATCCGGGTGAAGGAGCGCACGTGCGCCTCGGACGCCACCGCGTGCCGGCGCAGTTCCGCGACGGCCTCGCGCGCCTCGTCCCGACTCACTTCGGGCCCCGGCTTCACGAGCCGGGTCGCGGTCGCCACCGCGAGATTCCAGTCGACCATCTCCACACCACCGAGGCTCGTCATGACTTCACCGTACGTGCCGATGCCGCCGAACGGGAGGAGACCGCCGGACGCACCGGGCGTCCGTGTTCGGGTGCCCGTCGGCGCCGGTCCGTAAAGCCCCGCGGCTCGGGAAGCCCCGCGGGGCGGGGCGTGCGGGACGGTCAGCGGCAGCCGCAGTTGGCGACGGCCGAGGCGAGGCGGTCCAGGACCGCGTGGGCCCCGTGGCGGTCCGTGGTGCCGGACGCCGTGAAGGCGAAGGCCAGCAGCCTGCCGTCGGCGTCCACGACCGTGCCCGCCAGGGTGTTGATCCCGGTCAGCGTGCCGGTCTTGGCGCGGACCAGGCCCGCGCCGGCGCGGGTGGCGGTGTCGTCGTAGCGGCCGCCGAGCGTGCCGTTGAAGCGGGCCACGGGCAGACCGGTCAGGACGGGCCGCAGGTCGGGCCGGTCGGGGTCGGCGGAGAGCACCAGCAGTCGGGTCAGCAGGTCGGCGGAGAGCCTGTCGTCCCGGTCGAGCCCGCTGCCGTCCGCGAAGCGCGCCCCCTTCAGGGGCAGCCCGTCGTACTCCGCGAGCTGGTCCCGCACGGCGCGGGCGGCGCCGGCGAAGCTCGCGGGCTCGCCGCGCGCCACGGCGGTCTGCCGGGCGAGCGCCTCGGCGATGTCGTTGTCGCTGTGCGTCAGCGTCCGCTCGACCAGCTCCGACAGCGGCGCCGAGCGGTGGACGGCCAGTTCCTCGGCCCCCTTCGGCGCCTTGCGGGCGTCCGGGGAGCCGGAGACGTCCACGCCGCGGTCGCGCAGGCGGTCGGCGAACGCCTCGGCGGCGTCGCGGGCCGGGTCCGCCGAGCGCGGGGCGGGGCCGCGGGTGCTCTCGTCCAGGCGTCCCTCGTTCACCATCAGCGCGGTGACCGGGGCGATGTTGTCGTTCACACCGATCGGGTGGCGGACGGGGCCGCTGTAGAGCGAGGTGTCGTAGGCCAGGGTGATCCGCTCCGCGCCGCGCTCCGCCAGCTTCCGGGCGGTGGCGTCGGCCAGCCGCTCCAGCCCCGCGCGGGTCAGCGTCGGGTCGCCGCCGCCGACCAGGACGGCGCGGCGGTCGTCCGCGTCCCACACCACGCGGGTGGGGATCCGGTGGTCGTCCCCGAGGGCCGACAGCGCGGCGACCGACGTGGCGATCTTGATGGTGGAGGCCGGCACGACGGCCTTGTCGGCCCCGGAGGCGTAGAGCCGCCGCCCGGTCGCCACGTCCGTCACCGAGGCGGTGGCGAGCGTGCCCAGCGCGTCCTCCTCCAGCAGCGGTTCCAGGGCGTCGGCGAGCGCGGCGCGGGTGGGCAGGGGGGCCCTGCCGGAGCCCGGCGCGGCGCCGTCCTGTCCGGGGTCGCCCGTCGTGGAGCCGTCACCCTCGGTGTCGTCCCGTGCCGCGCCGAGCGCGGTCAGCACCTCGCGGGCGCTGGGCGCGGGGGCCGGTTCCCCGGCGAGGCCGCCCCCGCGTCCCGTGGAGCCGTGGTGGTCCCCGGAGGCGGCGCGGATCCGCTCCGCCGTACGCTGGCCGGAGTCCCAGGGTCCCGCGACGGCCACCGCCGCCACGGCGATCGCGAGTCCGACGGCGGCGGAGCCGACTGCCACCTGCCATGTGTCCCGCACCTAGGACCAGCCCCTTTCGCACCCACACGCCTGCGTGAGGGAAACTTAACCACCACACCGCCGATCTCCGGGGGAGGACCCCCGGACCCCGGCGAAGACCGGAACCTACGGAGGAGTCTCCCTTGGAGTTCGACGTCGTCATCGAGATCCCGAAGGGGTCGCGGAACAAGTACGAGGTGGACCACAAGACCGGTCGCATCCGGCTCGACCGTCACCTGTTCACCTCGACCGTGTACCCGGCCGACTACGGCTTCGTCGACAACACCCTGGGTGAGGACGGAGACCCTCTGGACGCACTGGTGCTGCTGGAGGAGCCGACCTTCCCGGGCTGCATCATCAAGTGCCGCGCCATCGGCATGTTCCGCATGACGGACGAGGCCGGCGGCGACGACAAGCTGCTGTGCGTGCCCGCGTCCGACCCGCGGGTGGAGCACCTGCGCGACATCCACCACGTGAGCGAGTTCGACCGGCTGGAGATCCAGCACTTCTTCGAGGTCTACAAGGACCTGGAGCCCGGCAAGTCGGTCGAGGGCGCCGACTGGGTCGGCCGCGCCGAGGCCGAGGCCGAGGTCGAGGCCTCGATCAAGCGCCTGCAGGAGGCGGGCGGCCGGCACTGAGCCGCCGTCGGCGGGTCCGCGCCCCGCGGGCGTGCGGTCCGCCGCGCCGAGCGTGCGGCGCGGCGCCGGGTCCCGCCCGGCCCGCTCCCGGTGCCCCGGACCCCACGGTCCGGGGCACACCCGTCTCCGGCGCCCTCGGGTCGGCCGCGGAGGACGCCGGCGGCGCGTGCGGCGGAACGCGTCAGAAGCCGCGGGTGCGCTTCGCCGCGCGGCGGCCCGGCAGCGGGGTCGGGGTCTCCCGGGCCGGGGACTTGATGAACAGCCGGGCCAGCTCGTTCCCCAGGTTGACCCCGATGGCGATCGCCAGCGCCAGGGCGACGGCCCGCGACAGGTTGCCCATGCCCTGGTCCAGGTGGCCCTGGGCGATGCCGATCAGCCCGAAGTAGATGGCGCTACCGGGCAGCAGCGGGCCGATCGCCGCCGTGACGTACGGCAGCGCCGACACGAACCGGTAGCGCGACATCAGCTGCCCGAACAGACCCACCAGACCGGCCGCCGCCGCGGTCGCCGCGACCGGCTCGATGCCCCCGACGTCGGCCATGGCGCCGTACACCAGCCAGGCGACGCCGCCGTTGAGCGTGGCGAGCAGCACGGTGGAGCGCTCCTGCTGGAGCAGGACGCAGAAGGTCAGCGCCAGCAGCATCGCCGCCACGAGCTGGAGGAGCGGCCGGGTGCGCAGGTCCAGGCCCTCCGGGCTGATGTAGCCCGCGCCCATCTCGGAGCCGATGTAGAGCACGAGCAGCACACCGCAGACGATGCCGACGACGAGGTAGATCACCTCCAGCAGACGGGCGGCCGCGGTGATGTAGAAGCCGGTCAGCCCGTCGTGGACGGCCGCCACCAGGGCTCTCCCGGGGATCAGCGGGAACAGGCCGCCGGTGACGACCGCGGACGCCTTGATGTACATGCCGAAGTCCGCGGCGAACAGCTCGACCGCCACCCCGATCGCCGCGGGAGGCATCGCCGCCGCCACGAACTGGTAGAACTCCGGCAGTCCGCGCTTGGAGAAGAACCAGGCGAGCCGGTCGCCGAGCATCGCGCCCACCGCCGCGAGGAGGAACACCAGCCAGCCGCCGCCGACCAGGGTGGACGCCGCGCCGGCCAGCAGACCGCTGGCGACGGTGAGCGTGCCCTTGGAGTACGGGTGGCGGTTACGGCGGATCTCGGCGAGCCGGCCGTACGCCTCCTCCAGCGTGACGTCGCCGTCGGTGATGTCGTCCACCAGGCGGAAGACCGCCGCCAGCCGGGTGTAGTCGGTGCCGCGGCGGCGCACGGTCCGGCTCAGCGTGATGGGGTCGTCCACCAGCGACGGCTGGTAGGTCATCGACAGCAGGGTGAAGGTGACCGTCGGCTCGCAGCGGTCCAGTCCGTAGGCGTGCGCCACGCCGAACATCGCCGCCTCGACGTCCTCGGCCCCCTCGCCGCCCGCGAGCAGCAGCTCGCCGATGCGGAGCGTCAGGTCGAGCACGCGCGGCGCGGACGGTCCGGTGTCGGTGTCCTCCTCGTCCACGCGCCGGGGGCGTTCGGGCACGGGCCGCTCGCCCATCGGCATCCGGACCATGGTGCGCATCCGGTCCTGCCAGGGCGCCCCCGGCCGCACCAGGGCGTTGACCACCGGGATGCCCTCGGGCGGGGTGAAGGCGGAGCCGGGCTCGGGCTGCGGGGCCGTCCGCACGCCCTCGGGGACGGCGAACTCCGACGTGGGGTGCTCGTCCTCGGGGGGCGCCGGGACCTTCCTCAGGCCCTCGGGCACGGCGAACTCGGAGGTGGGGTGCTCGTCCTCGGCCTGCGGAGACGGCAGCGGCACGCCGGGGGGCGGGGTGAAGGCGCTGTGGGCCTGGGGGTGGTTCCGGGTCTCGTCCGAGGGGTGCCCGCGGTCCTCGGGGCGACCGCTCTCGGTCACCGTGCTGTTCGTGGTGGTCTCCGGGGCCAAACTCGTCCGCTCCTCACGCCTCCAGCCGTTCTCGTCCGGACAGGACGTTCCCCTTCCCGGGGAGGGAAATGTCCGTTCCCGTCAGCGAGGATAGGGGCCGCCCCGCCCGGACGGAGGAGGTGGCGGGGCGCGTTCCGTGTGAGATGCGTTTCAGCGTCCGGGCGTCCGGTCGGCGAACGGGTTCTCCACGCCCTCCGGCAGCACCTCGACCGACCGCTCGCCCTCGCCCGCCATCACGTACGCGCCGTTCTCCAGGCGTTCGATCAGGCCGCGGGTCCACTCCGCCCCGCTCCGGGCGGTGTGCACCCACAGCCGCATGACCTCGCCGATGTGGCCCCACTCCTCGGGCGCGCCCTGCGGGGTCCACTCCCGGGTCACCTCCTCGCTCCACTCCTCCAGCGCCCGCACGCGCCGCCTGAGCAGCGCGATCGCCTCCTCGCGCGGCAGGTCCACGATGAAGCCGACCCCGGCCGTGAGCACGTCCGGCCTCTCGTCGTGGGCGGTGAGCGCCCAGCGCAGCAGGCGGAGGTACTCCTCCTCGCCCGCCTCCGTCAGCTCGTACTCGGTGCGCGGCGGGCCGCCGGCCGTGCTCGGCGCGGTGTCGTGCGCGATCAGCAGTCCCTGCTTCGCCATCTGCTTGAGCGCGTGGTAGATCGAGCCCGGCTTGGCGTTGGACCACTCGTGCGCTCCCCAGAACTCCAGGTCGTTGCGGACCTGGTAGCCGTGCGCGCGTCCGTGCTGGCGGACCGCTCCCAGCACCAGCAACCGGATCGCCGACATCTCTTCCCCTCCGGCCTCCTCCGGGCCTTCCCGCACCCGTCGTCGCCCAGCGTAGACGGACGGCGACGGGCGCGGGATCGAGCCTCGGGCCGGGAGGGTCGGGAGGACCGGGAGATCACTCCAGCACGGACCAGTCCGGCTCCGGCAGCGCGCCCGTCTCGAAGACCAGGTCGAAGGCGCCCTTGCCGTCGATCGACTCGCGGACGACGTCCGCGTGGCCCGCGTGCCGGGCGGTCTCCTCGATCAGGTGGAGCAGGGCCCACCGCCAGGAGCGTTCGCCGCCCTCGTCCCAGGGGACCCTGGGGGTGGTGAAGGTGACGTCGAGCGAGGGCAGCGCCCGTACCGCCTCCTCCGTCTCGCGAGCCACCCGCTCGTAGAGGGCCAGCAGGTACGCGACCGTCTCGCCCTCCCCGGGGACGAAGCTGTCCTCCCACACCTTCGTTTGTCCCCGGAGGTCGAAGGGCTCGCCGCGCATCGTCCGCAGCCAGTCGCGCTCCCCCACCGCGACGTGCTTGAGCACGCCGGCCAACGAGAGCCCGCTCGCGCTCGGCCTGCTCCGCGCCTGCTCCTCGGTGAGGCCGTGGAGGGCTCGTCGGATGCCGCCGCGCTGGGCCTCCAGGTAGGCCAGCAGGGCTCCGCGCTCGTCGCCGGGGGCCTCGGGGGCAACGGGAACGGGCATGTCGTCTCCTCGGGCGTCGGTGACGGGGCCGCTGTTCGGTCCCGTCGACGAGAACGACGCTACGGAGGCTTCAGGACAGGTTCCGTCCTCGAGGAGAGGCGCGGCGGAACGACTCCGCGCGGAGGGCGGGGGACGTCCGGAAGGAGCGCTCCGCGCCGGCTCCGTCAGAGCGGGAACGGCTCGTGCCCGTCCCGGACGGTGACCCAGGTGAGCGTGGTGAAGGCGTCCAGCAGCGCCTGCGTGTCCGGCCGGCCCGGCCCCGGCCGCCGTCCGCCGCCGAGGGCGCCCGCCGACGGCCCCTCCACCGTCGCCCCGTTGACGTGGACGGCTCCGGCGTCGATCCGCCGCGCCAGCCGGACGCCGCGCTCCACGTCGGCCGTGTGCACCGCCCCGCTGAGCGCCCGCGGCACGCCGTTGGCGAGCCGTACCGCCTCCTCCTCGCCGTCGAACGGCAGCAGCAGGGCGACCGGGCCGGGCACCTCGCGAGTGAGGATCTCGGCGCCTTCGGGGATGTCGGTGAGGACGGCCGGCGGGACGAGGGTGCCCCTGGTCTCCCCGCGCAGCAGCGCGGTGGCCCCCTCCCGCACGGCCCGGTCGACGGACTCGGTGACGGACTCGGCGAGGCCGGGGGTGATCATCGGTCCGATCCGGGTGGCGGGGTCGGTGGGGTCGCCGACCCTCAGCTCCGCCGCGCGGGCGGTGAACTTCCCGGTGAACTCCTCCAGCACGGCGCGGTCCACCAGGACGCGGCTCGCCGCCAGGCACATCTGGCCCTGGTCGATGAAGCGGCTGAACACCGCGGCGTCCACGGCGCGGTCCACGTCGGCGTCGTCCAGGACGACCAGCGCGCCGCCGCGGCCCGTCTCCAGCACGGTCCGCTTGAGCCGGGCGGCGGCGACGGCGGCGACGTGGCCGCCGGTCCGGGGCGATCCGGTGAAGAAGACCACCCGGGGGACCGGGTGCTCGATCAGGGCGTTCCCCACCTCGGCGATGTCGGTGACCACGACGTTGAGCAGCCCGGGCGGCAGTCCCGCCTCCTCCAGCAGCGCGGCCGGCAGCGTGCCGCCGCAGACGGGGGCCGCGTGGTGGGGCTTGAGCACGACGGCGTTGCCGAGCGCGAGCGCGGCCGCGACCGCCCGGAGGGAGAGCAGCAGGGGGCAGGTGAGGGAGGAGATCACACAGACGGTGCCGGCGGGCTCCCGGTGGACGCGGGTCTCCCCGTCGCCCGCCGCCGAGGAGGCGGTCCGCCCCCCGGCGCGCGGCGCCAGCCGCGCGGCCTCGCGCAGGCACTCGACGGCCAGCCGGAGTTCGAGGGCGGCCCTGGCGCGGGTGCCGCCCAGTTCCGCGACGAGCACGCCGACGAGTTCCTCCCCGCGCTCCGCCAGCAGGTCCGCGGCCCGGTCGAGGACGGACGCCCGGGCGGCCGGGTCCGTGGCCGCCCAGGACGGCTGGGCGCGCTCGGCGGCACGGTAGGCCAGGTCGATCTCCTCGCCCGTGGCCACGGTGATGGACGCCAGCCTCTCTCCGTCGTAGGGATTGACGTCGATGACCTCCCAGGAGCCGCCGCCAGGGCGCCATCGGCCGGCTATGTACTGGAACGCCAGGTCCGTGAAGTGCCTCATGCCATTCCTGTCGGTGGGGGGTAATGGCCGATGGCACGTCATATTACGGGCGGGCTAGTCTGATTGGCGGATCTCATGGAGGAGTTCCCTGGTCTCCTCCGGGGAGAGGCTGTTCTCCAACAGGCGGTCGAGCACGCTCTCGTACTGGGCGACCTCGTCCGGCTTGTCCACGTAGAGGGCACCGGTGAGGTGCTCCAGGTACACGATGTCCGAGATCTCGGACTCCGGGAAGCGCAGCAGGGTGAACGCCCCGCTCTCGGCCGGGTGTCCGCCGGTGTCGAACGGCATCACCTGGAGTCTGACGTGGGGGAGTTCGGAGAGTTCCACGAGGTGCCGGAGCTGCGCGTCCATCACCTCGCGGCCACCGTACGGGCGGCGCAGCGCCGCCTCGTCCAGCACGCAGCGGAACTGCGGCGCCTGCTCGGAGAGCAGCAGCTTCTGCCGCTCCAGACGCAGGGCGACGCGGCGGTCGACCTCCTCCCGGGACAGCCCCGTCTGGTGGCCGCTGGTGACGACCGCCCGGGCGTAGTCCTCGGTCTGCAGCAGTCCCGAGACGAACTGGACCTCGTAGACGCCGATGTGGGAGGCGGCGCCCTCCAGGCCGACGTACGTCTGGAACCAGTTCGGCAGCACGTCGCTGTAGCTGTGCCACCAGCCGGCGACGCTGGACTCCTTGGCGAGGTTCAACAGCGGCTCGCGCTCGGCCTCGCTGGTGACGCCGTACAGCGTGAGCAGGTCCTCGACGTCCCGCGCCTTGAAGCTCACACGCCCCAACTCCATACGGCTGATCTTCGATTCGGAGGCCCGAATGGAATATCCGGCTTCCTCGCGGGTGACCCCGCGGGCCTCCCGGAGCCGCCGCAGCTGGGAGCCGAGCAGGATTCGGCGCACCATCGACCCACTCGAACCGTTGGCCCCGTTCACTCCGTTTTTCACCGGAAATGCTCCTGTTGTGATCAGCTCTCCACCCCTGGCACAAGGGGCAGTCTGCCACTAATGCGCTCCGTTGCGTGCCCATGCGATTACACACAATCGAAAGTCGCGCGTGCACGTGCATCTGCCCTTGCATCTGCTGTGGGCATTGGGAACCATGGGGAACGCACAAGTGCACGCAGCGTCAGGGCACTTGGGCATGTACACGATCCATCGAAGCAGCGCAACGAGCGGAACGAGAAACGGAAGACCGCTGACGGGGTCCGCCAGGGCCAAGACCGCCGCAACGCCAGGAGCGCCTCGCCATGGGGACCGAAGGACCTACCGTGCTCGACCGTTTATGGCACGCCTTCCCGCCGTTCGACCCCGACGCGCTCTCCGGCTCCGCGTCCTGCGCCCTGCCGCCCCGTCACGAGGCGGTCAGGACCGCCCGCGAGTTCACCCGGAACGTCCTGACGCGCTGGGGACTGACCGGCCATTTCGACACCGTGGCCCTCGTGGTCTCGGAACTGGTGACCAACGCCCTGCGCCACGGCCTCTCCGGCGCGGTGCCCGGTGAACTGGAGCCGCCGGTACGGCTGCACCTGATGCACTGGTCCGGTCGGCTGGTGTGCGCCGTGCGCGACCCCGGCAAGAACGCCCCCGTCGCCAAGCTGCCCGACTTCACCGCCCTGGCGGTCGGCGACGGGCCGGCCGAGGGGGCGGACGTCGAGGCGGTGGAGGAACTGCTCGACCGCGCGGCCGAGTCCGGGCGCGGACTCTTCCTCGTCGAGTCCTTCAGCGACGGTTGGGGCTGGCAGCCGATGGGCGATCCCCTGCCGGGGAAAATCGTCTGGGCGCTGTTCCGACTGAACCCCGACCGCGGTACGGGCGTCAGTCCTGTATGAGGTGGTCGAACTCGCCGTCCTTGACGCCGAGCAACATCGCCTTGACCTCGGCGGGGGTGTAGACCAGCGCGGGGCCGTCCGGATAGCGCGAATTCCGCACGGCCACGTCGCCGCCCGGGAGTTTGGCGAACTCCACGCAGGCTCCCTGGGAGTTGCTGTGCCTGCTCTTCTGCCAGACGACCCCGTGGAGGTCCCTGGCTGCCATGCCGTTGTACACGTGGGGCATCGGACTCTCCCGGGCGGTGCGGTCAGGGTGCTGGAACGGTCAACTGACCGGGATCATAACGCCGTTCACGTGCCGATGCACGTGAAGATGCACGTGCACGACAGCCTGTCACGGCGCCATGACAACGGGTCCGGAAGCGCTCCCGATCGGAAAAGCGCCGGTACCGGACGGATCGGACAGCGGGTCGGGCGGCCGGTCGGGCAGGGGACCGGATGGGACGGGACGGGAACGCGCGGAGCGGGCGGCGGGCCGGGCACGGCGCGCGGGAGCGCGGACCGTGCCCGTGGTCGTGCTCCGGTGTACGTCCACGCCGCCCGCGCCGCTCACGCCCGGGTGTCGTCGGCCTCCCGGTCGAGGAGGTCGCGCAGGTCGTCCAGCGTCTCCCGCCAGAACCGCTCGTACGGGGTCAACCAGTCCTGCACCTCGCTGAGCGGGCCGGCCTCCAGCCGGTAGTGCCGCTCCCGCCCCATGCGGCGTTCGCTGACCAATCCCGCCTCCCGGAGCACCTTCAGGTGCTCCGACAGGCTCGGTCGCCGCATGTCGAAGTGGTCGGCCAGCCGCTGCACGGGCTGTGGCCCCTCCACACGGAGCAGCCGCAGCACCTCGCGTCGGGTGGCGTTGGCGAGAGCGGCGAAGAGGCGGTCCTCGCGGAGCCGGTCCTCGGATACGCCGATGGCAGTCATCGTTCCCCCTGGAAAGCCCTCGGGTGGGCGCGGAGTGGAGGAAGCCGGTGCCGTCGGTCAGGCGGCTCCGGGCCGCTCGCAGTCCGCGTCGATATCGGTGGTCACCCGAATGATCCCCGACAGGCCCCCGGAGCGGAACCCTCCCCCGCGCCGGACCGGCACCCGGTGCCGGCGGCCGGAGCCGTCGGGTGCCGCCCGGACCGCCCGCGAGCCACCCTTGACCTCAAGTCGACTTGAACCCATACCGTCCGGAGCACCGAGACGGAAACCGGAGGTGCTCGTCGTGAGCATGGAGACCACCGCGTGGATGGCGCTCAGCCAGGCACGCCACGCCCCGCAGGAGCAGCCGCCCCTCTCCCGGGCCACCCTGCGCCGCATCGCGGAGTTCGCCCGTCCCCACCGCCGGCGTCTGGCGCTCTTCCTGCTGTTCAGCACGGTCTCGGCGCTGCTGGCCGTGGCCACTCCGGTGCTCGCGGGCCGGGTGGTCGACGTGATCACCGAGGGTCCGGCGACCGGCGCGGCCGACGGCACCGTCGTCCGGCTGGCCGTGCTGATCGCGGTCATCGCGGTGGCCGAGGCCGTCGTCGGGCTGCTGACCCGGTGGCTGTCCGCGCGGATCGGCGAGGGAGTGATCCTCGACCTGCGGACGGCCGTCTTCGACCACGTCCAGCGGATGCCGGTGGCCTTCTTCACCCGCACCCGCACCGGAGCGCTGGTCAGCCGGCTCAACAACGACGTCATCGGCGCGCAGCGGGCCTTCAGCAGCACCCTGTCCAACGTGGTCGCCAACACCGTCACCCTGCTGCTGACGCTGGTGGTCATGGTGCGGCTGTCCTGGGAGATCACCCTGCTCGCCCTGGTGCTGCTGCCGCTCTTCCTGCTGCCCGCGCGGCGCATGGGCACCCGGCTGGCCCGGCTCTCGCGGGAGGCCGCGGCCCACAACGCCGCGATGGGCAACCAGATGACCGAGCGGTTCTCGGCGCCCGGCGCCACCCTGGTCAAGCTGTTCGGACGGCCGGAGGAGGAGTCGGAGGAGTTCGCCGTGCGGGCCCGGCGCGTCCGCGACATCGGGGTGCGCACCGCCATGGTCCAGCACGTCTTCTTCACCGCGCTCACCCTGGTCTCCGCGCTGGCGCTGGCCCTGGTCTACGGGCTGGGCGGCTGGTTCGCGCTGCGCGGGAGCCTGGACGCCGGCTCGGTCGTGGCCCTGGCCCTGCTGCTCACCCGGCTCTACGCGCCGCTGACCGCCCTGGCCGGGGCGCGGGTGGAGGTGATGAGCGCGCTGGTCAGCTTCCAGCGCGTCTTCGAGGTGCTGGACCTCAGGCCCCTGATCGAGGAGCGCGAGGACGCCCGCGAGGTCCCCGACGGCCCGGTCTCGGTGGAGTTCGACCACGTGGACTTCGCCTACCCGTCCGCCGAGAAGGTCTCCCTGGCCTCCCTGGAGGAGGTCGCCGTCCTCGACACCCGCGGCGGCGAGCAGGTGCTGCACGAGGTGTCCTTCCGCGCCGAGCCGGGGCGGATGGTGGCCCTGGTGGGCTCCTCCGGCGCGGGCAAGTCCACCATCGCCCAGCTCGTGCCGCGGCTGTACGACGCCGACGGCGGCGCGGTGCGGATCGGCGGCGTCGACGTGCGGGAGCTGTCCTTCTCCTCCCTCCGCGCCACGCTGGGCATGGTCACCCAGGACGGCCACCTCTTCCACGACTCCATCCGCGCCAACCTGCTGTTCGCCCGCCCGGAGGCGAGCGAGGACGAGCTGTGGGACGTGCTGCGCCGCGCCCGCCTGGACGGGCTGGTCGCCTCCCTCCCCGACGGGCTGGACACGGTCGTCGGCGAGCGCGGCTACCGCCTCTCCGGCGGCGAGCGCCAGCGGCTGACCATCGCCCGGCTGCTGCTCGCCCGGCCGCGGGTGGTGATCCTCGACGAGGCCACCGCCCACCTGGACTCCACCTCCGAGGCCGCCGTCCAGGAGGCGCTGGCCGAGGCGTTGCAGGGCCGCACCTCCGTGGTGATCGCCCACCGGCTCTCCACGGTCCGGGCCGCCGACCTGATCCTGGTGGTGGAGGACGGCCGGATCGTCGAGCGCGGCACCCACGAGGAACTCCTGGCGGCGGGCGGGCGGTACAGGGAGCTGTACCGCACCCAGTTCGAGCAGGGCGCCGGCGGGGCCGAGGCGACCGCCGGGGCGACCGCCGTCCGTCCCGCCGGCTGACCGGGCGTCACCTCCCCGGCGGTACGCGGCACTCGGCGCGGGGCGTCCCTCCCGGCGGCCCTCGCCCGTCCGGATCAGTTCAACGCGCGGGATCGCCGCACACCCCCCAGCATGAGGACGGGACCGCCGGGTGGGCGGTCCGTATCGAGCCACCACGGGGAGATGCCGCTGTGACCGTCAGTCTTGAGCAACTGCGCCGCTGTTCCGTAGCCGTCGACCTCGGCGCGGCCAGGACCCGGGTCTACCTCAAACGGTTCGGCGTCATCGTGGACGCCCCGTCGGCCGTCGCCGTCAACACCCGCTCCGGCGCCCTGATCGCGGTCGGCGCCCCGGCCGAGCGGATGGTCGGCCGCACCCCCGAGCACATCCGGGTCGTCCGGCCGGTGTCCAACGGCACCGTGGTGGACATCGACATGGCCCGGCGGATGCTGCGCGCCCTGGTCGGCGACAGGATCCGCCGGGCCTGGCGGCGCAAGCCGATGCTGCGCGCCGCCGTGTGCATCCCGCACGACGCCGAGCCGCTGGTCCGCCGGGCCGCCGTCGAGACGCTCGCCGGGATGGGCGCGCGGCGGGTGGAGCTGGTGGACAGCCTGATCGCCGCGGCCGTCGGCTCCGGGCTTCCCGTGGAGGAGCCCGAGGCCACCATGATCGTGATGTGCGGCGCGGCCACCTCCCACGTCGCGGTGCTCTCCCTGGGCTCGATCGTCGCCGCCGAGACGGTCCCGGTGGGCGGCGAGATCATCGACCGGGCCGTGATCCAGCACCTGCGCAACCAGCACGAGCTGCTCCTCCCCCACCAGGCCGTCCACCCCCTGCACCTGGCGATGTCCGTCGCCCCGCCCGACCAGGCCGAGGCCGAGGTGTACGGCCGGGACGTGTCCACCGGGCTGTTCCGCACGGTGAGCGTGGACACCGAGAGCGTGCGCGCCGCCATCCAGCCCCCGCTGACGGCGATGGTGGACGCCATCCGCAGCGTGCTGCGCCAGTGCCAGCCCGATCTGGTCGCCGACCTCGCGGACCGCGGGATCATGCTGGTGGGTGGCAGCGCGCTGCTGCCCGGACTGGACTCGATGCTGCGCCAGGCGACCGGGATGCCGGTGCACGTCGCCGAGCAGCCGGCCGTCTGCGCGGTGGAGGGCCTGGGCGCGATGCTGGAAGGACGGGTCCGGCCGCTCCAGCGCGACCCGCTCACCCGCTGACGGGCTCCCGCACGCGCCGGCGCGCCCGCGCCGCGACCGCGTGGGCCACCACCGCGTACACCGCCAGTGCCAGGGCGAGGCCCGCGCCCGCCCCGAACATCGCGGTGGGGACGTAGCCGTCCCACGGGATCGCCTCCGGCGTCGCCGCGGCCCGGCGCGCGCAGCGGTGCGCGGCGCCCACGACGGCCGTGCCGACCAGCAGCGCCACCGCCCCGCGCCGCCCGCGCCGGGACAGCGGGGGCAGTCCGGGCACCCCCTCGGGCACCGGGGCGTCGGGCAGCCCGCGCCACGCCCTGGCCAGGAAGACGGCGATCACCACCAGGGCGAGGACGGAACCGCCGTACTGGAGCTGGTGGTACAGCGGGACGCCGAGCACCCGCTCGTCCAGCGCCGTGATCCACCGCACGCCCCAGCGGTCCATGTGCGTGAAGGAGTCCCAGAACACGTGGGTGGCCGCGCCCAGCGCCGCCGACGCGCAGCCCCACGCCACCAGGCCGGCGAGCGGACGGCCGCGCCAGGGCCGTCCCCGGGTGAGCGCGTACGCCCTGCCCCGCCGGCTCGCGGGCACCAGCGCCACCAACGGCTCCCGGAGCAGCAGCCACGCCCCGACCAGCGCCGCGGCGATCACGACGTCCACGGTGACCACGCCGACCGGCGCGTGGGTGAGGTCGCCCAGCCGCATGGCGGCGGGGACCGCGCTGGCGGCGTAGTACGTCATGTCCGGGGCGAGCGTGCCGGCGACCAGCGCGGACGCCACCAGTGGCCCCCGGCCGGTCCCGTCCGCACGGATTCCCGGCAGCGCCGCGGCGGCGTGGCTGAGTGTGAACGGCATGCGCCCCCCGCTCTCTCGATCCCCCTGCCCTCACCCTAGGCGCCCTCGCCCCCCGGGCGCCCGGCCGGCCTCCCGCACACGGCCGCGGGACCGCGCACGGCCGTGGACCGGCACGGGGTCAGGGTGTCGGTGGAGTCGGACGCAGCGCGGCGACGATCAGTTCCCTCAGGCCCTCCACCGCCCGGCCGCGGGCGCCGACCAGCTCGGGCGTCTCGACCCGCGCGGCGACGACCGGCACACCGCGCGGGGCCTTCGCGCACTCCTCGCCGATCGCCTCGGTCATCTCCGGCGCGGCGCCCCACGCGCCGCCGACCACCACCAGCCGCGGGTCGGCCAGGGCGACGGCGGCGGCGACGACCCCGCACACGGCGCGGGCCAGCACGGCGCGCACCCGGCCCGCCTCCTCGCCGGCGCCGAAGGCCGCGGCGCGCAGCGCCTCGACGTCGATGGCGGTCGAGCCCGCCCGGCGGAGGCCGAGTTCGGCGAAGACCCGGGTGAACGGCATCGCCGTGCCGTCCGGGCCCGGGGTGTACAGGTGGGCGATCTCGCCGGCCAGGCCGTGGTGTCCCCGTCTGACCTCGGCGTCGTTGACCACCGCGCAGCCCAGGCCCTCGCCGAGGTGGAGGTAGACGAAGTCGTCGACGCCCCGGGCGCGGCCCTCGCCGCGTTCGGCGCGCGCCGCCCAGTTGACGTCGTTGTCGACGAGCACCGGCCCGTCGACCAGGGGCGACAGGATCTCGACCGGGTCCAGGTCGCCGACCAGGAAGGGCGCGTCCGGCAGGTGGACGAGCCGTCCGGTCGCGCGGTCGACCGGGTCGGCGGCGCTGACCACCGCGGTGCGCAGCCCGCCCCGGATCCGCGCCCGCAGCTCCCCGGCGGCCCGGGCGAGCGCCGCGGCGGCCCGGTCCCGGCCGGCGTTCCTGTCCAGTTCGGCGGCGGTCCGCGCGACGACGTCGCCGAAGGCGTCCACCGCCTCGGCCGTCACCCCGGACGGGGTGATGCTCGCCACCAGGGCGGCTCCGCCGTTCCCGGCGAGGGAGTAGTAGGAGCCCGCGCGCCCCCGGCCGGTGGTGCGCTCTCCGGTGTCCTCCAGCAGGCCGGCCCGGCTCAGCCGGCGCACGCTGTCGGAGATCGTCGGCTTGGAGATCCCCGTCACCGCCGCGATCTCCGCGCGGGTCAGCCGCCGCCGCTCCATGAGCGCGCGCAGCACGTTCTCGTCGGTGAGGGAACGCAGCAGTTCCAGCGACGGCTTGGCGGAGGACATGGGCGAAGTTTAGTGAGGAGCCTTTGGTAAGGAGTCTTGCCCAAAGAAGGGGCGGGCACTACGGTGAGCCCATTGTAAGGAGTCCTAACCAAAGGAGCTCGGCGTGACCACCGCACTCGACCCACAGCGGCTCCCCGCCCTCCCCCACTGGGAGACCACCCCCGAGGACCTCGCCGAGGCGATCCGGGAGATCAAGTCCGCCCTGCGCGCCCGCATCGAGGCCGCCGGCCGCACCGTCGAGGAGGTCTTCGCGGTGGTCGAGGAGCGCGTCGAGGCCCGGATCGCCGAGATCGAGGCCGACCGGGAGCGCGGCGAGAGCGTCTGGCCGGTCCTCGACTACGCCGACATCGCGAACGGCACCGTGACCGCCGAGCGGCTCGACAGGCTCCGCCGGCGCGGCTGCCTGGTGGTGCGCGGCCACTTCGACCGCGACCAGGCCCTGGCCTGGGACGCCGACATCGTGGACTACGTCGAGCGGAACGGGTTCTTCGAGAGCTACTCCGGTCCGGGCGACGACTTCTTCGGCAGCGTCGGCTCCAAGCCCGAGATCTACCCGATCTACTGGTCCGCCGCCCAGATGGAGGCCCGCCAGAGCGACCGGATGGCCCGCGTCCAGACCTTCCTCAACTCCCTGTGGACGAGCGAGTCCGAGGGCGTGCGGTGGTTCGAGCCGGAGCGCAACGCGCTCTACCCCGACCGCATCCGCCGCCGCCCGCCGGGCACCGACTCCCGCGGCCTGGGCACCCACTGCGACCCCGGCACCCTCGACCTGTGGATGACCCGGGAGTACCAGCGGGCCTTCCGGCACCTGTTCGACGGCACCGTCGAGCAGTACGACCCCTGGGACGCCTCCCACCGCACCGCCGGGCCGCAGTATCCCGGCACCACCATGTGCTCGGCGTTCCGCACCTTCCAGGGCTGGACCGCCCTGTCGGACATGGACCACGACCAGGGCGTCCTCCACACCGTGCCGATCCCCGAGGCGATGGCCTACCTGATGCTGCGTCCGCTGCTGCCGGACGTGCCCGAGGACGACATGTGCGGCGTCACCGTCGACCGGGTCTTCCCGGTGAGCGAGAAGTGGCACGCCCCGCTGCTGCGGGCCCTCACCGGGCTGCCCGACATCAAGGCCGGCGACTCGGTCTGGTGGCACTGCGACATGATCCACAGCGTCGCGCCGGTGACGGACCAGAAGGGCTGGGGCAACGTCGTGTACATCCCCGCCGCGCCCTGGTGCCCGCGCAACGAGCGGTACGCGGAGAGCGTCCGGGACGCCTTCCTCACCGGCCGCAGCCCGAGCGACTTCCCCGAGGAGCACTACGAGAGCGCCTGGGCCGACCGCTTCGGCCCCGACCGGCTGAACGAGACCGGCCGCCGCGGCCTGGGCATGGCCTGACCCGCACGCGCGGCGCCCCGCCCCGGAGGAGCCGGGGCGGGGCGCCGGACGTCTCGGTCAACCGCGCGGGACGGGGAGCCGGAAGCGGCGTGCCGGCCACGGCGCCCGCGGACGGGCGGGCGCCCTCCGGTACGGCTCGACGGACCCGAAGCCCGGTTCGGTGCTGATGTCGGGGCCGAGGACGCCGACCTCCGCGGCCGTCCTCGGCGCGGGGGCGCCCACGGCGGCGTCCGGGGCGGTGCTGTCGGTCGGGCCGCCGCCCGCCGCCTCCCGCACCGCGACCATCTCCTCCATCTCCCCCTCCGGCCGCTCGGTGGCGCCGGTCAGCACCTCGTACAGCGCCTGCGCGTCGACGGGCAGATCGCGCCGCCAGCCGCAGGCCACCACCGGCCACAGCAGCAGCATCGCCCCCGACAGGCACGAGGTCACCCCCACCTCCACCCGGGAACCCCCCTCCCACGACCACAGCCGGAAGTCGAACCGCGGCACCTGCGTGCCCAGCGGCGTCCACATCCGCTGCCCGACGAACCCCACCCGCACCGGGGGCTCGTACACCGTCCGGGTCAGCCGGCACTCCCGCCGGCGCCCGGGAAACCTGTAGCGGTACTCCTCGTCCGTCCCGTCCGGACGAATCGCCATCACCCCCGAGTGCCAGGCGGCCAGATTGCACCCGTCGGCGAGGAAGGCGAACACCTCCTCGACCGGCATGGGTATGGACACGTACACCCGCACCTGCGGCATCCGGCACCTCCTGCGAGCGCAGCACCGGCCGCTCGATCGACCGGGTGCCGACGTCCCGTCCGGTCCTTCCTCCTACACAGCCAGGCTCGGTCCGCGCGGTGCGGGTGTCCTGCGCTCGTGAGCCGTTCGGGTTACCGCCCCCCGCGCGGCGCCGCGGCCCCCGCCGGCCCCGGGGAGCGGGAGAGGACCGAAACGGCCGGACGACGGCGCGCCCGGTGCCCCGCCTCCGGAGGGAGACGGGGCACCGGGCGGTCGGCCGTGCGGGTGGTCAGCCGTGCAGGGCGGGGAGCCGGAGGCGGTGGACACGCCGCGGTCCGGGCGGGTCGGCGGACGCGGGGGCCTCCGCGGACTGCCGGGCCGGGAGCGCGGCGATCCCCTCGCCCTCCGGCCGCTCGGTGCCGGTCAGCACCTCGTACAGCGCCTGCGCGTCGACGGGCAGATCGCGCCGCCAGCCGCAGGCCACCACCGGCCACAGCAGCAGCATCGCCCCCGACAGGCACGAGGTCACCCCCACCTCGACCCGGCAGGTGTCGCCCCGGGGCCACAGCCGGAAGTCGAACCGCGGCACCTGCGTGCCCAGCGGCGTCCACATCCGCTGCCCGGCGAACCCCACCCGCATCGGGGGCCGGTACACGTCCCGGACGAGCCGGTGCTCGCGCCGGCGCCCGGGGAAGCGGTACCGGTACACGTGCCCGGAGGCGTCGTCGCCGTCCGGACGGATCGCCATCACCCCCGAGTGCCAGGCGGCCAGGTTGCGTCCGTCGGCGAGGAAGGCGAACACCTCCTCGACCGGCAGCGGTATGGACACATGCACCTGCACCTGCGGCATCCGGCACCTCCTGCGAGCGCGAGCACAGCACCGGCCGCACGGCCGGCCAGGCGTCCGCGTCCCGTCCGGGCGTACCTCCTGATGTCAGCCTGGTACCGCCGGCTCCCGCTGTCCTGTCGTCATGAGCCGTCCGGGTAACCGGGGTTCGGCCGTACCGGTCGGCGTCGCGAGGCGCCGGCGGGAGCGGGGCGCCCCGGCGGGCCACGAGCGGCCCGGCAGCCGGGCCGGCCGGGGAATCCGCCGACCGGCCCCGATGCGGGGAAGGCCCTCGCCCGTCCCCTCCCGCGTGCGGACGCCCCGTGACGCGACGGACGGCGGGACGCACGGGGCGGAAACGGGAGGACGTCCCGGGGTTCCGCGTCCCGCTCGGCACGGCCGCCGAAAGAGCACGGCAGAAGGGTTGCTCTATTGGTACATACGGGTGAATTCGGGCATGATTTTTCCGGGTTCCGGCACGGACGCGGAGAGCCGCCCCGGCCGCCTTTCTCCGGCTTCACCACACCCCCGGCCGCCGGTGCACAGGACTCCGGAATGTGCAACCGCGACCAAATGACCACGTGCGTGCACCGACGCGCTTTCGTAGCGTCGATCACGAAGCCGCTCGTACGGGCGGTGCCAACGTACCGAGCAGCCATTCCAGGAGGATTCTGATGCTCGCTTACGCAACGACCGGAACCACCGTCGCTCCCGCCGACACGGCCGAGCGGCACACGGTCGCCGACCTGATGGCCGTCCGCGAGGCCCCGATCAGCGACGCGCCGGTGTGGGCCCCCGAGGCGGTCGGTCTTCTGCTGCTCGCCCTTCTCCTCTCCCCCAAGGAGCCCAAGGAGAAGTAACAACCCCACCGCTTCACAGCGGGATGCGACGGGATGCAACAAACGACAACAGAACGGCACGACATGACAGACCGATCCAGAGAGGTGGGTCGCTGATGCCGAATCCGGACGTCTCGCCGCGTGCGGCGTACGCCGCGGCGGTGGAGAGTCTGGCCGACCGTGTCCTCGGTGCCCTGCGGGGTACCGGGGACGCGGTGGTGGTGGCGGCCCACGTGGACGGCGCCCCCGACCCCAAGGCGGCGCTGGCCGCCGTCCGGGTGCTGGGACCCGACGTCTTCGCCCCCGTCCTGTTCGGCGCGGGCTCCTTCGGGCCCGCCGACGCCCAGGCGGTGACCGAGTCCTTCCGGATCTTCCCTCCCGCCCCGGACGCCACCCCCGAGGCGGTGTGGCGCGACTGGACCACCTCGCGCCTCCTGGCCCGGTACGGCGGCGACGACCTCCCGGGGGTGCCCGAGCCGGGCGGTCCGGACGACGGCGACGGAAACGACGGCGCGCCCGGCGCCTCCCACGAACACTCCGACGCATACGGGGACGCCTCCTGGCGGACGTGGTCCCTGCGGATGGCGCAGCTCGCCCCGCTCGCCCTGCCGGACGTCGACGGTCCCGTCCACGAGGCGGCGGTCCGGCGGCCCCGCGCCCTGGCACGGGGCACGGCCCGCGCGATGCTGCGCCGCGACTATCCGATCGCGGCCTGCCTGGCGCGCTGGCTGGCCTGCGCGCGACACCGCGGAGCGCGGCCGGACCTCGACGTGGCGGCCGTGGTGCGGCACATCGAACTGCACGGCGTGGGCGGGGCGCGCACCGCCCTGGACACCGCGATCGCCCGCCGCATGCTGGAACGGACGGACCGGACGGGGCAGCCGGGCCGGCCGGAGAGGCCGGGAGGGCCGACACCATGAGCACATCCCCCACGAGCGCCCCGGCACCGGCCCCGACGCGGGAGTCGGCGCACCGGGTCGCCGTCCGCGCCCTCGGCTGGCTGCGCCGCCACTGCGAGCTGGGCACCCTGCCCCCCGGCACCACGGCGGAGCTCGCCCATCCCGACAGCATCTACAAGCCCCTGGGCGAGACGGCCCTCGCCGCCTCGCTGGTCCTGCGCGAGGGCACGCCCTCCGGGGAGGCCGGGACCGCCCGCGAGCTGCTCGACTTCGCCTGGTGGGAGCTGCGCGGCGGCGACATGCTCTACGAGCGCCAGTTGCGGTACATGATGATGACCGACCCGCTGGAGCTGTACACGCACTTCGTCCGCGCGGGCTACCGGCACGAGCGCCTGGACGCGCTGCTGGAGCACCTGGCCGGGCTGGTCACGGTGGACGCCGTCGAGCAGGTGCCCAACCGCCGGCTCGCCATCGCCAACGCCTCGCGCCTGATGGGCATCGACCGCGACATCGACTGGGACCGGCTCATCGGCGCCACCTGGCTGGGGAACACCCCCGAGCCCTGGGTCATCGACTGGATGACGGCCTACTCCGTGACGCACACCGTCTTCCACATCACCGACTGGGGCGCCCGGCCCTCCGACCTGCCGCCGCGCATCGAGGACCACCTCCGGCTCTGGCTGCCGGTGTGGCTGGACGTGTGGCGGGAGGTCGAGGAGTGGGATCTCTTCGCCGAGCTGCTGATCGTCGGCGCCTGCCTCGGGGAGCCGTACCTCGATCCGGCCGCGTGGGACGCGCTGGCCTCCGCGCAGCACGAGGACGGGCTGGTCCCCCGGGACGGCAAGGAGGTCGGCGAGGACCCCGCCGAGCGGTTCCGGGACCACCACCACCCCACCGTCGTCGCCGCCGTCGCGGGCACCCTGGCGCTCTCCCGCGCCGCCGGCCGGTGACCGCCCTCGCCGCCGCCGGTTCCGGAGCCGGGCCCGAACCCGGCTCCGGGCCGGCGGCGTCCGCTCTCGGCGGCATCCTGGAGACGACCGCCACCGCCGCGCCTGGCCCGGCGGTGGCGGTCGTGGCGCTGCGGGCCGGGGAGTCGGCGACGCTGTGCCGGGGCGCGGCCCCCGACACCCGCTTCGAACTCGGCTCGGTGACCAAGACGTTCACCGCCCTGCTGCTGGCCGACATGGCGGCGCGGGGCGAGGTCGGCCTCGACGACCCGATCGGCGCCCACCTCCCCCGCGCCCTCCTCCCCCACGCCCTCCTGCCCGACGCCTTCCTGCCCGAGGGCCACGGCGACCGGATCACCCTCACCCACCTGGCCACCCACACCGCGGGCCTGCCCAGGCTGCCGCCGGGGCTGATGCTCATGGCCCTGCCCCGCTGGTACACCAACCCGTACGAGACCTTCACCCCCGACCACCTGCTGCGCGCGCTTCCCCGCACCCGGGTGCGCCGCCCGCCCGGCACGCGGGTGCGCTACTCCAACTTCGGGGTCGGGCTGCTGGGCCGCCTGCTGGCCGACGCCGCCGGGACGGACTACGGCGACGCGCTCGCCTCCCGCGTCCTGGAGCCGCTGGGGCTGGAGGACACCACCTGCGACCCCTCGCTCCCCCAGGCCACCGGCCACCTGCGCGGGCGTCCCCGCCCGCCCTGGCTCATCCCGGGCCTGCCCGGCGCGGGCGCGCTGCGCTCCAGCGCCCGTGACCTGAGGCGCTACCTGGAGGCCCTGCTCTCCCCGCCCCCGGCCGTCGGCGAGACGCTGCGCACCGCGCTGTACGAGGTCACCCGGCCGCGCGTCACCGAGCCCGGCGGCGACCGGATGTGCCTGGTGTGGAAGCGGCGCACGCTCCCCGCGGACGACGGCGGCACCCACGACCTGCTGTTCCACTCGGGCGGCACGCGCGGCTTCACCTCGTTCGCCGGCTTCTCCCCCACCGCCCGCACCGCCCTGGCGGCCCTCGCCAACGGCTCCCCGACGCTGCGCGGCACGTTCATCCGCACCGCGTACCGCGTCCTGCGCGGGCTGACGGTCGAGACGCCCTCGCGCCGTCCCGCCCGGTGACGCGGCCCGCACCGCCGCGCCGGGCGCGTGCCGCGTCGCGTCGCCGAGGGCCTCCCGGTCGCGGATTCTCCCGCACCCCCCGTGGAGCTCGCCGGCCCGTGTCGTCAAGATGAGGGCATGACGAACCACCGGGGGCAGCCGAACGAACCGACGAGCTACGAGCTCCAGCCGCCGCGGAGCAATCCGTACGCCGTGCCCGCCCAGGTCCCGCACGAGCCGCAGGGCTCGCCGGCACCGCACCGGCAGCCGGAGCAGCCGTCCCGGGACCGGACGGACCCGGGCGCCGGGCGGCTCATCGCGGGGCGCTACCGGCTGCTCTCCAGGCTCGGGCACGGGGGCATGGGCACCGTGTGGCGGGCGAAGGACGAGACGATCGACCGCGAGGTGGCGGTCAAGGAGCCCCGCCTCCCGGACCACCTGCCCGAACGGGAGCGGGCCAACGCCTTCGAGCGGATGCGCCGCGAGGCCCGCGCGGCGGCCCGGCTCGACCACCCGGCGGTGGTGACCGTGCACGACGTGGCCGTGGAGGACGGCCGGCCGTGGATCGTCATGGAGTTCGTCCAGGGCCGGTCCCTCGGCGACGTGCTGGCCGAGGGCACCCTGGACACCCGCGAGGCCGCCCGGATCGGGCTGGAGGTGCTCGGCGCGCTGGAGGCCGCGCACCGGGCGGGCATCCTGCACCGCGACGTCAAGCCCGACAACGTCATGCTGGGGCCGTACGGGCGGGTCGTCCTCACCGACTTCGGCATCGCCCGGATCGAGGGCGAGACCAGGCTGACCGACACCGGCGGTTTCGTCGGCTCGCCCGAGTTCGTCGCGCCCGAGCGGGTGTTGGGACGCCGCCCGGGGCCGGCCTCCGACCTGTGGTCGCTCGGTGTCGTGCTGTACGCGGCCGTGGAGGGCGTGTCGCCGTTCCGCCGCGCCAACACGCCCGCGACGCTCCAGTCGGTCCTGAACTCCACCCCGGCGGCGCCCGCCTCGGCCCGGGGCCCCCTGGCCGAGGTCGTCAACCGCCTGTTGGACAAGGAGCCGGACCGGCGGCCGAACGCCGCCGAGGTGCGCCGGCTCCTGGAGGAGGCCGCCAGGCCGCCGGCCCCCGCGCCGACCCACGTGGTCCAGGGGGGAGGCGGTGCCGCCGGCGGGGTCCGGATCGGCAGGAAGACGCTGTTCGGCGTGGGGGCGGGGGTCCTCGCCGCGGCGGTCGTGGCGGGCCTGGTGATCGCGGACCCGTTCGCGGGACCGCTGCCGGACGGCTGGCAGACCCGCGAGGAGAAGGCGTTGGGCGCCACGCTCGCGGTGCCCGAGCACTACGTGAGGTCGACGCCGGACGAGATGGACGACGGGCACTGGGTCGCCTACCACGATCCGAGCTACTCGCTCTCCGTCGAACTCGGCCTCTTCAAGAAGGCGGAGGACGGTCTCGACGAGATCGCCGGTTCCGCCACCGCCGAGGCGTACTCCGACGTGGAGGCCATGGAGGACACCGACGACGGCGACTTCTCCTTCATGGCGGAGGACCCCGCGCCGGAGGGGGACACCACCAAGACCTCCTACCGGGAGCGCGAGGCGGCAGAGAGCTCCGTCACCTACGCCGACAAGAACCTGGACTCGGAGAACCCGCGCCCGCGCGAGGCACGGGTCTTCTACTACCGGACCGAGTCCGGCGACATGTACCGGCTGTGGATCGACTATCCCGGCAAGGGCGACTTCACCGCCCGCGGCCGTGAGGTGGCCAGGACCGTCATCGACAACCTGAGCCTCGATCGCCTCTGACGGCCGGTCGACGGCCCGGTCGACCGGGCGCCGTCCTCGTCCCCGTACTTCCTCCACGGAGTCGTGTCGAATTCGCAACGCGAGCGAGCTGGGACGGCACCCTGCGTGACGGTAGCCTGCGATCGGCCGAGGCATGATCGTGGTCCCCGCGCGGTCGCCGCACGTCCTCACAACCGGGGGGGGGGCGGCCCACGCGCGCGGGCGGGAAGGAGCGGGCGCATGAGCGAGAGCCGGACGAGCGATCAGGGGGAGAAGCCCGGCAGGACGCGTCTCACCTTCTCGGACTGGCTCGAAGCCGGCGTCTGGCTCGTCGTCATCGTCGGGTTCGGGAGCTGGCTGATCAGCGGTTAGCCGACCGCGGTCCGAACCGTCCGCACCGGCCTCCGACCCGCCCTCGACGCGCGAGGTGGCCGCCCGCGCCGGTGCCGTCGCGCCGCCCGCTCGTGGCGGGGGCCGGCCGGCACCCGAGCGCCGGGGGCCGGCTCCCGCCCGCGCTCATCCACCCGGCTGCGAGGCCGCGTCCGCGGGGAAGATCCGGGCCAGGTGGTAGTCCAGCACCGCCCGTGCGTCCGCCAGTGAGCGGCGCCCGTGCAGGACGTCCACGCCCAGGCCCGTGGCCCCCGCCACCAGGAGGTCGGCCTCGTGCCGCCGGTCGATGCCCGGCGCCGCGCTCCCGGCCGCCCGACCCGCCTCGATGATGTCCGCGACGAGCCGCTCCAACGGCTGCTCGGCGGAGAGGAAGACCGCCGCGAGCGACGGATCGGTCAGGCTGCGGGCGTAGTACGCCTCGAACACCCGGAGGGCGAAGGCGCGTTGGTCGTCCAGCGGCAGGAACTCGTCCAGCAGCCCCCGCAGCAGTCCGCGCGGGTCCGTCATGTCGTACCGGATGCGCGCCCTGGCCAGCCGCTCGTTCTCCTCGTGCAGCAGGCGCAGCGCGTCGGCCAGGAGGGCGTGCTTGCTGTCGAAGTGGTACTGGACCACCCGCAGCGACACCCCTGCCTCGGCCGCGATCCGGCGCATGCTCGCCGCGTCCAGCCCCTGTTCGGCGGCGATGCGCCACACCGCCTCGGCGATCCGGCGCCGCCGGCGTGCTCGGGTGTCCGTCGGTCGCGTCACGGGCGGCGCGGTCGGGGTGCCCGGGGCGGGCAGGCGCCGTTTGCGGCGGCGGACCGCGGTCAGGAGCGCAGTTCGGCCAGGCGTGCCAGGGCGTCGCGCGCCGACTCCGCCTCCTCCTCCGTGAGCGGGATTCCGGCGGCCCGGTCCAACAGGGTCCGGGCGGTGTCGTCGTCGCCGAGCCGCTGCGCGATGTCCGCGCGCAGCACCAGCAGTTGCAGGTGCCGGCCGGGGGCGGGGCGTTCGTCCTCCCGGCGCAGCACGCGGTCGATGATCCTCGCGGCGCCCGGCAGGTCGCCCTTGGAGTCGGCGAACAGGTCGGCCAGGTGGAGGGCTCGGGCGAAGGTCTCCTCGGGAGCCGGGCGGTGGCGCCCGTCCTCGTCGATGCGTCGGCCGACGCGGACGGTGTTGCCGCCGGGGTCGGTCATCAGGAACTGCCGCATCCCATAGGACATGTCCTTCAGCGGCCCGATGCGCGGCAGCCCTCGGGCGGGGATCTTCCCGTACGCCGCCTTGAGGCCCGCGCGGAACGCCGCGTGCAGCCCGTCGACGTCGTCCGTGAGGACGTAGCAGCCGGAGTAGGACCGGGCGGGGTCGTACCGCTTCATGCCGAAGAACTGGAGCTCGACGGAGCCGCGTCGAACGGCCGCGTACGGATAGGGGCGCTTCTGGAGGAAGGTCGTCTCGAAGCCCAGCGCGGTGTAGAAGTCGACCACCGGCTGGATCTCCCGGCACGGGAGGAGGGGGATGGTCTTCTCGGTCACGCGCCCAGGCTAGTCAAAATTGACCAGAGACTCCGGGGAATTCCGGCACCCGAGCTTCGGGCGACGGGCTTCGGGGGTCGAGCGCCTTTCCCGAGGAATGGGTGGGTTCGCAGAACCCACCCTCCCGCCCTGCGGTTTCACACTCTTCGCGATCGGGTCGCCACGCAGAGCGTCCGCGGTGTAGCGTGCGGGACGACAGACGAAAACGACCCCCGCCGGTGCGCCAACACCGAACGAGGGTCTGACCATCAAGATCGATCGGACCTCGATCCCATGGCTATCGCCAACCCTAGCGCCGCCGCGCGCCCGCACGCCCATCCCATGGCCGCTCCCGGCTACGGAAAGCGCTCCGCCCCCGACCAACTCCCGCGCCGACGGGGCGACTTCGACCACCTCCCGCCCCGCGAGGCGTCCATCGCCGCGTACCTCGACCGATTGCCGGACGGCGCCGCCATCGACGTCAAGACGCTCGCCCGCGAGCTGCCCGACCACGGGCAGCAGGCCGTGCGGTCGGCGCTGAACGCGCTCTCCGAGGCCGGTCACCTGCGGCGCTTCCGGGAGACCGTGGGCGAGGGCCGCACGCAGTGGGTGTACCGGACGTACTTCTCCCGCACCGCCCGCGACGACGCCTGGTGGGCGGCCCTCCACCGGGACGGCGTCCCGCCCACGGCCGAGCCCGAGGCCGAGCCCGGGAACGAGCCCCGGGAGACGGCGTCCGGGAAGACGGCGTCCGCCCGGCCCCGGCGCTCCGAGGCGTACGAGGTGTTGGCCTCCCTCGGGCGCGTCGACGCGCGGATGACGCTCTCGGCCGCCGAGTGCGCCGCGCTGGAGGCGTCGGCCGCCGTGTGGTTGGCGCGCGGGGCGAACGGGGAGCAGATCGTCCGGGCGTTGACGGCCGGGCTGCCGGAGACCGTCCACTGCCCGGCGGCGTTGGCCCGGCGACGGCTGACCGACAAACTGCCGCCCGAGCCGTCCCGGCCGTCGCACGCCCCGAGGACCGGAGTCCGCCGCGTGATGGAGTGCACCGGATGCGGGCGCCCCGGCCGCCCCGAGGCCCTGCCCGGCGGGCTGTGCCGCGTCTGCCGGGGCGTGCCCTCGCCGCCCCCGGCGGGCCTGCCGGCCGCCGACGTCCGCGCCCGCGTCCAACGGCTGCGGGCCGCCGCCCGCACCCCGGCGGCGGCCGCGGGGTGACCGTTCCGGCCACGTGTTCCGCCCCCCGTTTCCAGTACGCTCGTACTAGTACACACGTACAACTCCGAGCGAGGACGGACCCATGGCGTACGTGTTCCTGTGTCTGGCGATCGTGGCCGAGGTGGTGGGCACGAGCCTGCTCAAGGCCACCGAGGGCTTCTCCCGTCTGTGGCCGACGGTGGCGTGCCTGACCTCCTACGGAGCGGCGTTCCTGACCCTGTCGCTGGCGATCCGGAGCGGCCTGAACGTCGGGATCGGGTACGCCGTGTGGTCCGGCCTGGGCACGACGCTGATCGTCGTGATCGGCGCGCTGTTCCTGGACGAGCCGGTCACCGTGGCCAAGGTCGTCGGCGTCGCCCTGGTGATCGCGGGTGTCGTGGTGCTCAACCTCGGAGGTGCCCATTGAGCGGCCGGCGCGATCCCGAGGGGCGGCGTCGCGCGATCGTCGAGGCCGCCTGCGCGCTGATCCCCGAGGTCGGCGTCGGCGGTCTGACCCACCGTCTGGTGGCCGCCCGCGCCGGCGTGCCCCTGGGGGCGACCACCTACTACTTCAAGACCCTGGACGACCTCAGCGAGGCCGCGCTGGAGCACATCGCCCGGTCCTCCGCCGAGGACCTCCGCGCCTGGGCCGAGGCCCTGCGCGGAAGCGCCGACGTCGCGGCGACCGTGGCGGCGCTGACCGAGGAGTACCTCGCGGACCGCCCCCGCGCGCTGGCCGAGATGGAGCTGTACCTGGCCGCCGTCCACCGGCCCGAGCTGCGACCGCTCGCCCGGGCCTGGTTCGACGGACTGGTCGACGTCCTGGGCGGACACGCCGGTCCGGTCGCCGCCAAGGCCGCGGCACACCTCGTCGACGGGGCCCTCCTGCACGCCCTGAGCAACGAACGACCCCTGGACACCGAGGGGCTCGCCACCGCGCTGAGGGCCCTGCTGCGCCCCGCCGCGTGACGCCCCCGGCGGCCACCGGGGGCGAGGGCGCGGCAGCGTCCCGTCAGCCGCCGAAGGAGAGCGGGATGTCCTTGTCCCTCAGCGCCTCGACGGCCGGGCCGTACATCCGGGTCTTGATCGTGCCGAGGGTGGCGCTCGCCTTGGACGTCAGGGCGCCGGCGATCTCCAGGGCGGTCTCGCGGACGGCGCCCTCGGGCACCGCGCGGTCGACGATCCCGGCGGCGAGGGCGTCCCGGCCGCCGTAGCGGCGGGCGGTGGTCATGGCCTCGTGGGCGGTCTGCGGGGTCAGACGGGCCTGGATGAGGGCGGACATCCCCGGTGTGAAGGGGATGTGGATGTCGGCCTCGGGCAGGCACCAGTAGCCGCGGTCCTCGCGCATCACGCGGAAGTCGTGGGCCAGGGAGAACATCGCGCCGGCCGCGAAGGTGTGGCCCTGGAGGGCGGCCACGGTGATCACGGGCAGGGTCAGCGTCCGCGCCAGGAGCGCGTGGACGCTCGCCGCGTAGTCGTGGGCCCGGTCGGCGTGGGCGAAGAGCCAGTCGAGGTCGAGGCCGTTGGAGTAGAACTTGCCCGTCGCCGTCGTGACCAGGGCGCGGGCGCCCTCCGCCTTCTCCACCTCGTCCAGGTGGGCGTCGACCGAGGCGATCCAGTCCGGGTGGAAGCGGTTCTCGTTGTCTCCGAGGTCGAGGACGAAGACGTCGTCCTGGCGCTCCAGCGTGGGCATGAGCAGCTCCTTCGGGCAGGGGACGGCACCGTCCGCTCGCCGCGGACGAGAACCTACCGGCCGGTAACCATATGGGCGGCATACTACCCAGAAGCCCCGGACGCCGCCGCCAGTCCGCGGCGGGACCGCGCGGTGGCCTCGTCCCAGGGGTGGAACAGCTCGATCGCCGGCTCCGAGAGCGTCACGTCGGCCGGGGCGCCGAAGGTGGCCATGGTGCTGGACATCGACAGCTCGCCCAGCGGGGTGCGGACCCGCAGCGGCACCTGCACCGGGCTCGGCGGGGCCGCCGGACCCCCGTCCCCGGCCTCCTCCTCGCCGGGGAGGGCCGGATACCGGCACACCTCCTCGTACAGCGCGCGCAGGTCCGCGTCGCCGGTGGCGTTGACCCGGCGGAGCAGCCGCTCCAGGAACAGCGACCGGACCTGGCCGAGGTTGGCCAGGCGCGGGGCCGGCCCCTCGGGGTGGAGGGTCAGGCGGAACACGTTCGGCCGCGGCTCCAGCAGGCGGGGCGGGACGCCGGCCGTGAGGACGGACATGGCGCGGTTGCCGGTCACCACGTTCCAGCCGCGGTCGACCACCACGGCGGGGTACGGCTCGTGGGTGGTCAGCATCGTCTCCAGCGCGGCGCGGACCGACTCCGTGCCCGCGTCGTCCGGACCGCTCTCCCGGTACTCCGGCGCGTGACCGGCGGCCGGCAGCAGGGTGTTGCGCTCCCGCAGCAGGGCCCCCACCCGCGACGTCCGTTCCGCGTCCATGGCCGGGAGGGTGGTCGGCCGCCGATCACCGCGGCCGTGACCTCGGAGGTCATCGAGTCCGTGCCCCGGCGGTGCCACGGTCCTCACGACCGCGCCCCAGGGAGCGAGGAGATGCGCACGAGCACCCGTACGGCCCGTACGACCACCGCGCCCGCCGCCGTCCGACGCCCCGCCGGGGCCGGTTCCGCGCCGGACGCGCCGCTCCGCACCGTCCCGCGGAGCGACGCGTGGAGCACCGCCGTCTTCGGCGTCGTCCTGCCGGCCGGGGCGGGCTGCTCGACGGACCGCTGGGGCTCCCCGCCACCTGGTCCGTCCCGTTCGGGATCGCCATGCTGGGCGGGGCCGCCGCGCTCGCGCTGATCGCCGGGTACCCGCGGATCCCGTCGCGCCTGTCCGCGACCGTGGTCGTGGGCAACGCGCTGTCCTGCGGGGCGCTGCTGGTCCTCACGTTCGCGGACGTGCTGCCGCTCACCGGTCCGGGCATCGCCTTCATGCCGGTCGGAGCGGTGGTGGTCGCGGTCTACGCCGCACTGGAGTACGCGGCCCGCCGCCGCCCGGAGAGCGCCGGGCCCCGACGCACGGCCCCGCCGCCTGCCGAGGACCGCACGGTCCGCCCGCCCGGGGTGCATGGCATCGCCCAGGCGAGGAACCGGTCTACTCGACCGTCTGGCACGCCACGCCGGGCCGCCGCCCGGCCGGCAGGGACGAGGAGACCCCATGGGGCAGAACCAGGAACCGCCGCGCCGGGAATGGCGCCTGCCCGACCCCCGCCCCGGCCCCCATCCGGACACCGCGATAGAGCAGATCGCCGAGCAGCTCCGGACGCTGGTGCGCGCCCAGGAACGGTTGCAGGGCGTGCTGGGCGCCGTGATGTCCATCAGCCGGGAGCTGGAGCTGCCCGTGGTGCTGCGCCGCGTCGTCACCGCCGCGATGGAGCTGGTCGACGCCCGCTACGGAGCCCTCGGCGTGCTGGACGAGGAGAAGAAGGCGCTGGCGCGGTTCATCCCCGTGGGGCTCAGCCCGGAGGAGGAGGCCGCGCTGGAGGGCGTCGAGCTTCCCCACGGGCACGGCCTGCTCGGGCACCTGATCCACAACCCCGAGCCCCTCCGGGTCGAGAACATCCCCTCCCACCCGCACTCCGCCGGCTTCCCGCCCGGCCACCCGCCGATGCGCACCCTCCTCGGCGTCGCGATCAGCGCGCGGGGCGAGATCTACGGGGACCTGTACCTGTCGGACAAGCGCAACGGGCTGCCCTTCGACGCCCTGGACGAGGACATCGTCGTCGCCCTCGCCGGCGCCGCCGGGGTGGCCATCGAGAACGCCCGGCTGTTCGGGCAGGTCCGCGCCGGCGCCGAGGGCTTCCAGCGCATGCTGCTGCCCCGACTCCCCGACCTGCGCCCGTTCACCGGCGCCGCCGTCTACCGGCCGGCGACCGCCCCCGAACAGCTCGGCGGCGACTGGTACGACGCGATCCTGCTGCCCGACGACGCCTGCGCGGCCGTCATCGGCGACGTCGTCGGGCACGATCTGAGGGCCGCGGCCGCCATGGCCCAGACCCGCAACATGCTCCGCGCGCTGCTCTACGACCGGCGCACCCCGCCCAGCCTGGTCCTCGGCGCACTCGACCGCACCCTGCACGCGATCACCGACAACCCCGTGGCCACCGCCTGTCTGGCCCGCGTCGAGCCCGAGGAGGACGGCTGGACGCTGCGCTGGAGCACCGCCGGGCACCTGCCGCCCCTCCTGGTCCGCCCGGACGGCCGGACGCGGTACCTGTACGCCGAACCCGGTCTCCCGCTGGGCGTCGACACCGGGCAGCCCCGCCCCGACCACACCCGCCCCCTGCGGGGCGGGACCACCGTGGTCTTCTTCACCGACGGGCTGGTCGAACATCCCGCCCGCCCCATCGACGTGTGCATGGACGAGCTCGCCCGGGTCGCCGCCGCCCACGCCGACCGGTCGCCGGACGAGCTGTGCCGCGTCCTGGCCGACAACCGCACCAGCGACGGCCACGACGACATCGCCATCCTCGCCCTGCGCCTCCCCGACCGCCCCTGACGGCCCGCCGGCCGCGCCACCCGGGCGCCGGACGGGGCGGGCGGCGCGGCTCCCGGACCCCCGTCCGGCCCGCGGCGGCACGGGGCGGGACGGGACCGGACGGGACCGGGAGCCGGCGTACGGTCACGACTGCGGCGTCATCAGCGTCCCCCACGAGGTGTCGGTGACGGTGCCGTCCGGCGCGAAGAACACCCGCACCTCGTACAGGCCCGCCACGCCGCTGAGGAAGTCCGGCTCGCCGTGGTGCCACACCTGCATGCCCGCCCGCTCGAAGTAGGCCACCGCCGCCTCGCGCATCACCCGGGGACGGTCCTCCGGCGGGGTGAGGCCCTGGAGCCACCCCGCGCCCGCCCGGATCTCCTCGGCGGCGGCCCCGGGGTCGACGGCCGGGGCGGGCAGCCGCGGGTCCACCACGGCCAGGAACAGGTCGCCCAGCGAGGTGAAGACCCGGCCCGAGACGCGGGCGCCGGTGCGGGCCAGGGCCACGGCGACGGACTCCGGCGCCGCGTACGGGGCCAGGTCCAGGCGTCCGGGGGCCAGTTCGGGCAGGTCGGCGCCGTCCGGCAGCCCGGCCGCCCGCCGCAGCGCCTCGCGGACGTCCTCGGTGCCCGGGGCCCACTCGAACCAGCGCTCCTCCGGTGCGTACCGGCCCAGCGGGCGGCACGCCAGCCCGCCGCCGGGGAAGACGAGCAGGCCCGCCGCCTCGTCCCACAGCGGGGCGCGACCGTCGAAGGCCAGGTGCTCGCCGGCGAACTCGATCATCCCCCGCGTGTCGCGCAGCGAGAAGGCGATCTCGCGCGTCACGACCGGCAGCAGCGCCCGCGGGAACATCCGGACGAGGGACTGCGGGTCGGGGGTGGGATCGATCAGGTGCTGCTCGGGCGCCGCCGCGGAGAGCGGGACGCCGCCGTCCGGACCGGTGACCTCCACCGCCGTGACCGTGCCGCCGTCCAGCCCCACCACGACGCGGTCGCCGTCGGGCAGCGTGCCCACCACGGCCCCCGGGCCGTACTCGGGCTCGACGCCGTGCCGGGCGAACCAGCCCCGCACCGCCGGGAGCGCCGGCCCCGGCAGCATCGCGGGCCCGGCCCGCAGCGCGTGGGCCAGCCGCGCGGGACGCGGCTCGGCCCGCGGCACGGCGGGGTCGTCGACGACGAGGAAGGCCCAGCCCCGCTCGTTGACGGCCGTCACCGCGGCGCCGCGCCCGTCCAGCAGGCCCATGCAGATCAGCAGCAGGTGGTCGGCGGCCAGCCGGGCGTTGGGGAAGCCGTTGAGGTCGAGCAGGGGCTTGGTGAGCTCGGACACCCCCTGGCGCTCGCCGATCGCGCGCAGTTCGCGCGAGGCGGCGGCCCCCGGGGTGTCGGCTATGCCGTTGTTGGCCCAGGCCCACAGCCAGGTGCCGTCGGCGGCGTAGCTGGCGACGAGCTGCCCGGACAGGGCCACACCGGACCGGCCCACCAGGGGCGCCTCCAGGTCGAACCGGGTCGGGCCGTGCGGCACGAGCCGGTCGAACAGGTCCATCTGTTCGACGGTCCAGGCGAGGTTGGGGCGGGCCAGTGCGAGCAGTTCGTCGCTGAAGGAGTCAGGGAGGGTGGTCATGGTGACAATCGTGGTCGAGTCGTGGTCGGGTGTCGGTGTAGACGGGCCGGGTGTCGGTGTACACAGGGCGGGACTCGCCCGCCACCGCCCCCGGTTCCGCTGTCGGTGGCCGCCCCTACCGTGACGGCCATGGATCACGGAGCATCGCCGTCCCCGCACCCCACGCCGTCCGTCGACGAGTCCTGGGACCGGATCGAGGCCTGGCTGGCCGAGCACGCCCCCGTCACGTACGGAACGCTGCGCCCGCCCGCCCGCGAGGAGGACGTCGAGGCCGCGCAACGGGAGTTGGGCGTGGCCTTCCACCCCGACCTGATCGCCTCGCTGCGCCGCCACGACGGCACCGCGCGACGGGACGACCGGCGGAACGCGGAGGACGTGCTGGAAATGCCCCGGCCGTACGGGCCCCTCGCCGGGCTCGACGACCTCGTCCACGGCACGCTGTTCCTGCGGAGCTTCGGCGCCGACCCGGCCGAGGACTTCGGCGCCGACCCGGCCGAGGACTTCGGCGCCGATCCGGCCGAGGACTTCGCCCACGACGGAAGCGACCGGGAGGAGGACGCGGGTTGGCGGCGCGCATGGCTGCCGATCACCCTCGGCATCGGCCGGGACACCCGGGGCGGACTCTTCCTCTCCTGCCGCGAAGGCGCCCGGTACGGGGCCCTGGGCCGGTACTCCGACGAGGAACCGCCGAGCTTCACCCCGTGGACCTCGCTGCGGCGGTTCCTCGCCGCGCTCGCCGACTCCCTGGAGACGCGGCGCCCGATCGACGGCGCGGTCCCGGTGGCGTTCGACGGCAGGCTGCTGTGGGAGGACGTCCCCGAACCCCTGGTCGAGCCCCGCTCGGCGCTCGCCGAGGCCGAACGGCACGCGGAGCCCGAGCCCCCGGTCCGCGAGTACACCGCCGAGGTGCCCCGTCCGGGGCCGGACGGCGGGAGAGCCATCGCCTTCTTCCTCCGGCGGATCACCGCCCCCACCCCGCCGGACCGGCCGGACGTGGTCTTCGTCGAACACCTGGAACCGGCCGAGGTGCTCCGCCGCGTCGGCGTCGTCCCCCACACCCTCCGCGACCGCTCGCGCGCCCGGGCCCGCGCCGCCGGGGAATCCGCCTGGGCCGCCTTCCGCCCCATGGTCCGCGCCGGCGCCCTCGGCACCTGGTCCTGCCTCCTGGACGAGACCGGGGAACCGCAGGGCCGCCGCCCCGAGGTCCTGCGCCGGCTCTCCACGGGCACCCGTGCCGTCGCCCTGTGGCGACAGGGCCGCGGGGAGGTCCACCTGGCGGCGTACGAGGACGGGCGGCCGGTCCGGACCGAACGCCTCCACCGCCGCCCGTCGCCCTCCCGGCCCGGCCGCCCCCACCGGGCGGTCCTCTCCTCCTCCCTCCCGCCCGAGGAGGACGAACCCCACGGCCCCTACGAGGAGATGCTCGACCTCGTCCGCGAGACCTGGGGCATCGACTTCCACCCCGGCGAGACGGACCTGGGGGTGCTGCCCGGCGGACTCGTCCTGCCCCTGCTGGACGACCTCCCGCAGCCCGCGCCGTACTCCACCGTCCACCACCTCGACCTGGGACCGGCCGTCGAGCGGGCCGACGAGGCGACCCTGCGCGCCGCGGTGGCCGCCCAACTCCGCCGCCTCGCCGCCGAGACCGGCATCGACGCCCATCCCGAGATCGCCGACGCCCTCCGCCTCGTCGACGCCGGACGGCCCCCGACCGTCACCGACGACGACCCGCTGGGGGTGCGGCTGCGGACGCTGAACGCCGAGGCCCACGCCGCCCACCGCTCCCTCGTCGGCCACGACCGGTGGACGCGGCCCGGTTTCCGGCCCGCGATCACCGAGAAGGACCGGCGGGCCTGGACGAGCCGCGCCCGGGCGGGTCGGGCGCTGCGGCTGTTCCTCGAACAGCCGCCCCACGTCGCGGGGGCCGCCGTCCTGGAGCAGAGGACGTCCCCCGACTGGCGCGCGGAGTTCCTCCACGACCTCGACCACGCGCGTGGAGCCCGCGCGGTCGACGGGTGATCCGCCGGCCGCGCCCCGCCGGCGCGCGGCGGCGGTGACGCCCGCCCGGAGGGGCACCCGGCGGAAGGGATCACCGGCAGGCGACCGAACTCCCGGACACCGGGCGCCGGCCGCCCCCCTCGATCCCTCCCACGGCAGCCGGGCCGGGCGGCGGCGCCACCACGGGTTCTTGCCCGCCAGGGCGTCGGACGGCAGGCCCAGGGCCTCCGCGAGGGCCCGCCCGCCGTCGTCGCGCGTCACCCGCCCGAACCGCTCGTCCAGGTCGGCGACGGCGCGGCGCAGCGGTTCGGCGGCCGGCCGCGGGAGGACGTCCGCCAGGACGCCGACGGGTTCCCCGCCGTCCGGTCCGAGATCGCGCAGGGCGGCACGGAAGGCGTCGGCGAGCGGCGTCGGAACGGGCTGCTCCCGGACGGCCTCGCGGATCACCTCGACGCGCACGCCCGGCAGCCGGGCGACGGGCACCTCCACCGCGTCGATCCGGTACCCGCGCTCCCCGCCGGCCGGCGGGCGAGTTCCGGCTCGTCGGGACGGTCGGGGACGCCGTCCCGGGCGTGGAGGCTCAGGCTCCACGCGACGTCACCGCGCAGGACCTCGTACTCGCACGAGACGAGGGCGTCCCACGCCCGCGTATCCGGGTCGGCGTCGGCGCCGGACACCTCGACCGTCTCCGGGTCCGTCCGGAAGCACTCGGCGAGCACGGACGCGAGCTTCTCCGGGCTCGGCTCCTCCACGGTGAGGAGGGTGTACATCACGGTGCCGGTCCTTCCCGTGCGCTCCACAAGGGCGGTGCCCCCGAGAAGATAGCCGGGACCGGCTCGTCGGTGGCAGGTGCCGAGCCGCGCTCTCGGGCCCTCCGGGCCGGACCGGGGCCGGGCGGGGAGACTCCGCCCGGCGGGCGGGACCGTGGGGTGCGCGGCGTGGACGGCCCCGCGCTGCGCGCCCTTCGCCGTGGAGGCGACCGACCGCTTCCCGGCCCGTGCCCGGCGTGGGACGGGCACCCCGCGGAGCGGAACGCCGTCGAGGAGGCCGAGCGTCCGGAGCCCCGCCGCGCGGGGCCTCAGCCCCGCAGCCCGCCGAGCCGTCCCTCCAGCAGCACCAGCAGGTCGGAGAGGATCGCGGAGAGGTCGGACCGCTGCGCCTCGGTGAGGCCGGACAGCAACTCGGACTCGTACGCGAGTTGGTCGGGCAGCAGCCGGTCGATGAGTGCGCGGCCCTCGGCGGTGAGCGAGAGCTCGAAGACCCGGCGGTCCCGGGCGCTGGTGCGGCGCTCCACCAACCCCCGCTCCTCCAGCAGGCGCAGCCGCTTGGTGACCGCCGCGCCCGACGCGAACGTCTCGCGGGCGATCTGCCCGGGCGTCATCTCCCGGTCCTCCCGCCGCAGCGTGGTGAGGACGTCGAACTCCGGCCGCGCCAGCCCCTCCCGGACCAGCGGCGCCTCCTCCGCCTGCTGGAGGAGGGCGACACAGCGGGTGAGCCGGCCGATCACGGCCATGGGCTCCGTGTCGAGCTCGGGGCGGACCCGCCGCCACTGCGACAGGACGCGCGCGACGATGTCCTTGGCGCCGTCCCCGGAGCCGTCCCCGGCACCGTCCTTGGCGCCGTCCCCCGCGCCTCCGGCGTCCCTGCCGTCCTCCGCCGCCACGTGGTGCTCCTCCCGTCCGTGCCCGCGGTCAATTCTGCCGCTCGGCCGGGGCCGGTACGCCGAGTGCGTCCAGTCGGCGCCCGAGGTCCGCGAGCGCCCGGTGCCCCTCCCGTTCGGCGGCCGCGATCCGCTCCCGGGGCAGGGCGCGCAGCCACCACTCCCCGGAGGCGGTCTCCGTCGCGTCGCGCAGCTCCACCAGGGCGGCGGTGAGCCGGCCGACGGTCCGGTCCGCCTCGCGCCTCGCCTCGGGGGTGTCGGCGACCGGGCGGAGGGCGTCCTCGCGCGCCCGCTCCACCTGGCGCAGGGCCTTCTCGACCCGGCCGCCGGCGGGGCGGTTGACCACCAGCAGACACACCAGCAGGCCCAGGACCGCGCCGAGCAGGGTGTCGATCAGCCGGTCGCCGATCAGCTCCTCGGCCGGACGCCTCTCCCCGAACTCGGTCAGCAGCAGCGCCAGCGACGTCACGCAGATGGTGCCGAGCCAGTAGTTCCGGGGGATCAGGGCCTCGGCCCCGACCTGTGCCAGGAAGACCAGCAGGATCAGGGCGAGGTCGCCGGCGCGGGCCAGCGGCAGCACCAGGGCGAAGACCAGCAGTCCGGGGAAGCTGCCGAGGACGCGCTGCACGGCGCGCTGCCAGGACAGGACGGTGTTCGCCTGGAAGACGGACGCCGCCACCACCACCGCCCAGTAGGGGTGGCCGACGCCCAGGCCCATCGACGCCCAGCCCGCCAGGGCGCACCCGACGGCCACGCGCAGCCCGATCGGCAGCAGCGGGGACCCGGGGCGCAGCCGCCCCGGCACGGCCCGCACGCCCCGCGGCCGGTGGGCGGCCCGGTCGACGGCGATGCCGGTCAGCTCGTCGCTCTGCTCGGAGGTGAGCGCCACCCGGGGCAGCGGCCGGTTCTTGCGCAGGTCGTGCGCCCAGACGGCCAGACGTCCGGCCTCCGCCTCGGCCGCCGCTCCCGTCGGGCCGTGCGCCGCCGACTCGGCGCGCACCAGGAGGCGTTCGAGACCGGCGCGGGACGCGGCCGAGGCCGAGGAGCGTCCGCCGACCAGGAAGAGCGTGTGCCACGCGGCGTTGACCGCGGCGGCGGCCGCCCCGCGGGCCCGCGCGACGGCCTCGGCGTCCCCGGCGGGCGTGCGCAGCAGCCCGGCCGCCGCCTCCAGGGCCCGCGCGACGGCGATGCGCTCCGGCCCGTGGGGCCGCACCAGGCCGGGCGCCATGCACACCAACCACGCCACCACGCCCCCGAGCAGCGCCAGGAAGAGGTGGAAGGGCACGTCCGACAGCCGCTGCGGCAGGAAGAAGCCGCCGGCGGCGATGAAGGTGAAGATCAGGTTTCCGGGCGGCCCGATGCGCGTCGCGTCGCAGAGCATCTTGTGCGCGGCGGCGACCAGCGCGGCCCCCAGGACGAGCAGCGGGCCCGAGTCGGTCAGCGCGGCGGTGGTCAACGCCACGCCGAAGCCCGCGAGCATGCCGGCGATCACCCACAGCAGCGTCCGCGCCCTGACGGCGTACGGGAGGCTGTGGGCGTACAGCGCGCACATCGAACCGGCCGAGGTGTGGACGGCCAGGTCGAGGCGGCCGACGGCGAGCAGCACGAGTTGGGGGATCAGCAGGGCGGTGGCCGCGCTGAACGCCGGCTTGTGCCAGATGTCGCTCGCCCTGTTCAGCCGCACGGTGCTGCGGATGGGCAGGGGACGTAGGCGCCCGCCGGACGGGGTCTCGGTCTCGGCGGGCGCTTCCAGGACGGCCTCGGAACGTTTCACTCGTAAAAGATTAACAGGTATTTCACCAGTAAAATAAATATGCCGTCCGCGTGACGGACCGTGTCAGACTCGGCGCGTGCCGTTCGACCACAACGACCACTACCACCGACTGCTGCTGCGCCGGCTGCCCCACGACTGCCGAACCGCCCTGGACGTCGGCTGCGGGACCGGACGCTTCGCGCGCCTGCTCGCGGAACGGGGCATCGAGGTCGACGCGATCGACGTCTCGGCGGAGGCGATCGAGGCCGCCCGCTCGCTGTCGCGGAGCCTCGGCGACGGCCGTCCCGCGCCGCGCTTCCGCCGGGCGGACGTCACCCGGATCACCCTGCCCCGGGAGCACTACGACGTCGTCTCGTGCCTGGCGAGCCTCCACCACATGCCGTTCGACACGGTCGCCGCGCTCCGGGACGCCCTGGCCCCCGGCGGCGTCCTGCTCGTCCTGGGCTGCCACCCGGAGGTCTCGGCGACGGACCGGGCCCGGAGCCTGGTCGCCGTCCCGGTCAACGCGGTGGCCCGGCTCGCGGTCGCGATCCGGGAGCGGGTCCGCCCGGCCCGCGGCGGGACCACCCCCGTCCGGGCGCCGGTGAAGCGCCCCGAGAAGCCGCTGGAGGAGATACGGCGGGAGGCCGCCGTGCTGCTGCCCGGCTCGACCCTGCGCAGACTCCTCTTCTGGAGGTACCTGCTGGTCTACCGCAAGCCGGGCAGCAGCCGTCGGGGCCGGTAGGCGCGGCGGCTCAGGAGAAGTTCACGTCACTACAGATGTAGTAGACCTGATCCGCGTGCGAGGCCTTCCAGATCGTGTACACGACGTGGTGCCCGCTGCGGCCGGGGGCACTGACGTCGACCCTGATGTCCGAGGTGGGGGCGTAGCGCCCGGTCGTCTTGATCAGCTCCAGGTCGCCCCAGCCCAGTCGCTCGGTGGTGGGGTCGAAGCCCTGCCTGGTGACGTAGATCTGGAGGTAGTCCGCGCCGTGCAGGGCCTGGTCGCGCAGGTGCACGGTGAAGTCGCGGCGGACATCGGTCTTCTTCCACCGGCCGGGGACGTCCATCGACTTGTAGCGGCCGTCCGCGGTGTGACCGGCGCTGCACAGCTGCCCGTCGGGGATGAACGCCCGGTGGTTGCCGCCGACGTTCTCCCGGTACAGGCCGTTCCAGTTCCACATGGCGTTGGTGTCGTCCTGCCACGCCTGCCAGCACATCGGGTCCTGCTGCTGCATGGCCGGGTTCTGGAAGTCGCTCCCCCAGCGCAGCCAGCAGCCGTAGTTGCGGGAGGCGGGGTCGATGACCGACCCGTGGGCGGACGCGGTGTCGGTCCAGGGCACCAGCCCGACCACGACGGCGGCCAACACGGCGAGCGCGCGGAGCGCCCAGCGGGGCGCTAAGACATGATCATGACAACTCATGGGGGGTCTCCACTCTCGTTCGAGAATGCGCGGTTCCACCTGGGAGCGCTCCCAGGTGCTACGGGCGCGTTACCCGCGGCCCTTTGACCGAAACATGTTCGATAGAAATTCGACAGAAATCCACGTCGCGGATCACTCCGGAGCCGCCCTCGGGGACCTGTCCCACGGTGCGGCCCATGGCGTTGGCGGACAGCACGGCTTCCGAAATCCTGCGCGCGATCGAGGAGTTCGACCGCCTCGGCCGCGAGAGGTTCCGGGGACGTACGGCTTCCGCGGGGCACGCCGTCGCCGTGCTCCGCGCCCCCGGACTCACCCCCGCACCCGGCTCGCGTCCATCCCCGGTACGCCCGCCAGGGCCGGGTGGACGCGGCCCGGGTCGATCGTGGTGATCTCGTACCGGGCGACCCCGGCCACCACGAACGGGTCCTCGGCGGCGATGCGTTCGGCCGTCGCCCGGTCGACGCCGCACGCCACGATCGCGCCCCCGCGCTCCGCGGGCACCGTCTGCCCGGAGACCAGGAACGTGCCCTCCCGGTGCCGGCGTTCCAGGTACTCCACGTGCGCGGCGACGAACGGCTCCGCGGCCTCCGCCGAGTCCGTGTACTCCACCATCATCAGGTGCAGCATCCGCTCCCCCGGTGCGTCCCGGCCGTCCGGCCGTCTCGGCAATCGTCCGGCGCCCACCCTACGAGCACACCGCCGACGCCACGAGTGCCGCCACGAGTACCGCCGAGTCGCGCCCTACCGCCCCCGGTGGAGGCGGTCGAGGTCGACGAGGACCACGTCCCCCCGCGCCTCCGCCTCCCGGAGCGCGGGAGTGAAACCCGCGCCGCCGTAGCAGGCGGGCCGGGTGCGGCCGACGTCCTCGCCGCGGGCGGCGAGGAGGGCGAGGAGCCGGCGGAGCCGCTCCAGGTGGGGCAGGTCCATGGTCTCGTGCAGGCGCGCCGACCCGACCGACAGCAGGGCCCCGGGCCGGTCGTCGGCACGGTGACCGCGCACCACCACCTCGGCGTCGAGCGCGGCTCCCGGCTCCGGGCGGGGCAGTGAGCCGTGGGACGCCGAGCCGGGCTCCCCGCCGAAGGTGTCCGGGGCGGCGAACCCCACCGCCCAGTCGCGGCAGACCTGGGCGAAGTGCGGCGCCGCCACCGCGGATTCGAAGACGGCGCGGGCCCGCCGCCAGACGTCGGCGGCACCCTCCTGCTCCAGCGCCGAGCGCTGCGGCCAGACCACCGCGTGCTCGAAGGCGAGCAGTGGCTCGGCGATCCTCAGCCGGGTCAGGCTCGGGCGGAAGGCGTCGGCTTCGTGGCGCAGCAGGCCGCTCGCGCGCAGCAGTTCCAGACAGTGGGAGACGTCGGCCAGTCCGGTGTCCAGGCAGTCGGCGACCCCGCCGATGGTGGCGCAGCCCAGGGAGACGGCCGCGAGCGCGGAGTGGCACAGCGCGCGGTCCTGGTGGTCCGCCTCCTCCTGGAGCAGGTGGTGCGCCTCCCAGAAGATCGGCGTGCGGGAGTCGAGGACCGTCCTGCACACCCAGGCGTCGAAGTCCTCCGGGCCGGCCGGCGCGTCGTCGCGGACGAGGTCCCGCCGGTAGGCGGGGGTGCCGCCCACGATCGCGTGGACCGAGAACGCCAGGCGGGGGTCGTCGATGCCCCAGAACGCGGCGGCCTGCCGGAAGTCCAGCGGACGCACCTCCAACTCCAGGTCCGCGAGCCCGTGCAGCGGCGAGGGGCGGCTGAACAGCCTGCGCATCATCGGCAGGTCGCTGCCGCAGAGCAGCAGGCGCGCGTGGTTGTCCCGGCCCTCGTCGCGCAGGCGGCGGTAGGCGCCGTGGACGACGGAGGGCAGCGAGGGGCACTGCCGCACGAGGTGGGGGAACTCGTCGACGACGACCGGCAGCGGACGCCGGTCCCCCAGCGCCAGCAGGGCGTCGACGGTGTCCTCCCAGGTCCGCGGGCGGTCCGCCGAGGGGGTGCCGGTGTGGAGGGCGAGCTGGTCGCCCAGGCGGTTGAGGGACTCCGTCCCGGCCGCCTCCTGGGCGCCGAAGTAGAAGCCGTCCAGAGCCCTGGTGAGCGCTTCGAGCAGGTACGTCTTGCCCTGCCGGAGCCGCCCCGAGACGATGCCGAGACCGGGTACGGGCCGCGGGTCGCGGGCGAACGCGGTGAGGGCCTCCCATTCGGCGTCGCGGTCGAAGACCACGGCCGGTTTCCGGATGTCCGGCCGGGCGTGCCGGAGGACGTCGGTTCGCGACACGGGCCGCTCCCCTCGCTCGGTGTCCCTCCCCTGTCCGTCTCCTTCCACCATCGCACCGCCGGGCGCCGCCCGGCACGCTGCGCGGACCTCCCCGCGGGGCGACGATGGAGGCACGGGCCGCGGGCGCGAGAGGAGCCTGCCATGACGCGACCGGACGACGCCGCACCGCGCGGCGGGCACCGCGGCGTGCCACACACCGCCGACGTACGGGTGGAGGCGTGGGCCCCGACCCGCGAGGAGTGCCTGGCGCAGGCGGTGCGCGGCGCCTGCGCGTCGTTCCTGGACCTGACGGACGCGGTCCCCGTCCGCCGGCGGGACGTCGAGGTGCGGGCGGACACGGACGAGGACCTGCTGGTGGCCCTGTTGGACGAGGTCGTGTACCGGCTCGACACCGACGGGGAGGTCCCGGTCGGCGTGGACCTGGAACCCGTCCCCGGCGGCCTGCGGGCCGGGTTGCGCATGGCCGACGCCGACGCGCTCCCGGTGACGGGGGCGGCTCCGAAGGCGGTCACGCTGCACGGGCTGCGCCTCGCCGAGGGCCCGGACGGCTGGACGTGCTCCGTGACGCTCGACGTCTGAGGCGGCTCCGGCTGCCGCTCGTCCCCACCCGCAATACCCTGGACAGCAGAGCGCGACAAAAATCTACATTCTACGCATACGTGGCATACGGGCCGCACCTCCGATGCGACGGCCGCTCGACGTCCCACAATCCCATCCCGCGACCTCATGCCGAGGGGGAAGATCCATGTCCGCCACGCACACGGCCGAGTTCGAGCACGTCATCCACACGGCGAACATCTGGCTGAAGGCGGTGACGGAGGCCCTGGGAACCGAGGACCGCCACCTCGCCCACCGGGCCCTGCGCGCCTGGCTGCACACGCTTCGCGACCGACTCACCGTCGACGTCGCGGCACATTTCGCGGCACAGCTCCCCGAGCTGCTGCGCGGGATCTACTACGACGGCTGGGTCCCCAGCAACGTGCCGATCAAGTACGACCGCGAGGCCTACGTGAACCGCTTCGTCCAGGAGGCCAGGGTCGGCACCGGGGACGTCTCCCGGATCATCCCGGCGATCACCGCCGTCGTCCGCGAGCACGTCTCGCCCGGCCAGCTCGACAGGGCGCTCGACCAACTGCCGCACGACGTCCGCGCCCTGCACGAGCGGACCCCGGTCCCGGCCGGCTGACCGGGACCGCCCGACGACCGAGCGGAGGGCCACCGTGGACATCTCCCTGGTGGCGGAGAGCCCGTTCCGCTTCCGCATCGAGCGGCGGGCCCCGATGCGCGTGCCCGGGGTCGTGTTCGCCACGGCCGACCTGCTGCCCCGGGCGGCGAGCGGCGAGGCGCTGGAGCAGGTGGCGAACGTGGCCACCCTGCCCGGCGTCGTCCGCGCGTCCTACGCCATGCCCGACGTGCACTGGGGGTACGGCTTCCCCATCGGCGGGGTGGCGGCGACGGACGTCGAGGACGGCGGCGTGGTCTCGCCCGGCGGGGTGGGCTTCGACATCTCCTGCGGCGTCCGGCTGCTCGCCGCCGACATCGACCGCGCCGGGCTGGAGCCCCGCCTGCGGAAGCTGATGGACATCCTCGGCGACACCATCCCGCGCGGCATGGGGCGCGGCGGCCTGTGGAAGCTCTCCGGACGCGCGGAGATGGAGAAGCTGCTGGTGGGCGGCGCCGGGTACGCCGTCGAGCACGGCCACGGCGTACCGAGCGACCTGACCTTCTGCGAGGACGAGGGGGCGCTGGAGGACGCCGACCCGTCCCAGGTCGGGGCACGGGCCGTGGAACGGGGGCTCCAGCAGGTGGGCAGCCTGGGATCGGGCAACCACTTCCTGGAGGTGCAGGCCGTGGACCGGGTGTACGACGAGAGGACCGCGTCCGCCTTCGGCCTCCGCCCGGGCCGGATCTGCGTGATGATCCACTGCGGCTCGCGGGGCCTGGGCCACCAGGTGTGCACCGACCACGTCCGCGTCATGGACCGGACGCTGGACCGGTACGGGATCTCCCTCCCGGACCGGCAGCTCGCCTGCGCCCCGGTCGAGTCCCCCGAGGGCCGGGCCTACCTGGGGGCGATGTCCGCCGCCGCCAACTACGGCCGCGCCAACCGGCAGTTGCTCACCCAGGCCGTGCGCCGCGCGTTCGCCACGGCGGCGGGCGTGGGGGTGGACCTCGTCTACGACGTCTCCCACAACATGGCGAAGATCGAGACCCACCGGGTGGACGGGGCGCGGCGTCGGCTCTGCGTCCACCGCAAGGGCGCCACCCTGGCCCTGCCGCCGGGCGACCCGAGCCTGCCGGAGGAGCTGGCCGAGGCCGGGCAGCCGGTCCTGGTCCCCGGCACCATGGGCACCGCCTCCTACGTGCTGGTCGGCGAGAAGGGCAACGACGCGTTCCACTCCGCCTGCCACGGTGCGGGACGGGTGTGGAGCCGCCACCAGGCCCTGCGCGAGGTCCGCGGCGAGGCCCTCCGCGACGACCTGGAGTCCAAGGGCATCGCCGTCCGCCCCTCCTCCTGGCGCGGTCTCGCCGAGGAGACGCCCGAGGCGTACAAGGACGTCGACGCGGTCGCCGGCGCCACCGAGGGCGCGGGCCTCGCCCGTCTGGTGGCCCGTCTGGTGCCGGTCGGCGTCGTCAAGGGGTAGCCGGACGGCTCGGTCTCCGGGCTCGGTTCGCGGGTTCGGTCTCCGGGGCGCGGCCCGCGGCCTCCGTCACCGCTCCAGGAGGGAGCGGGCGTGGAGCTGCGCGGCCGGGGGGAACCGGAGGGCGTTGTGGCCCGCGCCGCAGGTGACGTCCCGCCAGAGGCGCTGGAGTTCCTCGCCCTCCGCGTGGCCCCGGGTGCCCGCGCTGTGCAGCAGGCGGTCCACGGCGGTCGTGAGCAGTTCGGCCGCCAGGGCGCAGTCCCGGACGTTGCGGGCGACGTCGGGGCCCGGCGCCCCGGAGTCGGCGGTCCGGGCCGCGCGTGCCAGGAGCAGGCCCGCCGCGTCGATCTCCCCGTCGCACCGGGACAGGACCTGCTCGTACGCGCCCTGGTCCACGGCGCCGGACACCGATCCGGCGGCCGGGCCGGGCCGGCCGCCGACCAGTTCCGTCCAGCGGCGGAGGGCGCCGCGGGCGGCGCCGAGGAGCGGAGCGGCCAGGGTGAGCCCGTTGCCGGCCTTCAGGGGGGTGCGGTGGCAGGGGGCCGAGGGTTCGGGAGCCTCGCCCGCGACCACCCTGTCGAGCGGCACGGAGCGGTCCCGGGGGACGAACACACCGTCGACGACGACCGTGTTGCTGCCCGTCCCCCGCATGCCGAGGGTGAACCAGGTGTCCTGGACGGCGATGTCGCCGCGGGGCACGGCGACCAGTACGGTCCCCGGTGTCCCCGCGTCCCCGGCGCGTGCCGCGACGAGGACCCAGTGGGCGAAGTCGGCGCCGCTGACGTAGGGCCACCTGCCGTCGACGCGCCAGCCGCCGGGGACCGGTTCGGCGGTGCCGGCGGGTATCAGGCCGGCGGCGACCACGGTGTCGGCGCCCTTCTGCCAGACCTCCTCCCGGCCGGCGGCCGGCAGGTGCGCGGTGAGACGTCCGGCGCTCGCCGTGACCGATGCGACCCAGCCGGCCGACGCGCACGCCCGGGCCAGGACATCGGTCGCCTCCAGGAGCTCGGCGAACGTTCCGGCCGTCTCTCCCGGGGCGAAGTGGCGGGCGAACCCGGCGTCCACGATCGCCTCGACGACGGCGGGGTGGAGACGGCGTTCCGCGTCCGCCTCCGCGGCGTGCTCGGCCGCCGGCACGGCGGCGTCGCGGGCCGCCGCGACCAGTGGCGGTGTCTCTGCCCGGTTGCTCACGGGTTCTCCTCGGTGTCGGGTCGGGACAGTGGGTGCGAGAGGTGGTGCGGGGTGGTGCGGGACGTTTCCGGGAGCCCGCCGCGCGGCCCGGCCCGGCGACACGGGCGGGCGGGGAGGACCGCCGTGCGGCCGGCGGCGCGGTCGCCGGGGCCGCGCCGCGCGTTCTCAGCTCTTCAGGCCCACCCGCCGCGCGGCGGCCGTGAACACGTCCACGGTGTCGGGCAGCCGGTCCAGGGCGGCGTGGTAGCGGGCCCTGCCCTCCGCCAGCCCGTCCCGGACGGCCCGGTCGTAGAGCATGGCCTCCAGGCCGGCGACCACCGACTCCTCGTCGAACAGCTCCGCGCGCAGGACGGCGTCCGTGAACGGGTTGTCCTCCAGCAGGGGGCCGACGACCTCGTTCCAGCGCAGCGGCCACATGTGGAAGGGCGGCACGCTGCCCGGGAAGTCGGCCAGCCACCGGCGGACGGTCGGCGACAGCGCGCCGGGCTCCCGCGGCCCCCGGGCGCCGGCCGGGTCCGCGACCTCCCCGGGCCGCTCCGCGGACCCGGCGCCCTCCAGGGCGAACCCGTTGACGGTGAACATCCCCGGCACGTCGGCCAGGATCGCCCGCTCCAGCGCGAAGGACGGCAGGAACAGCGACCACACCCCGTCCGAGGCGCCGATCAGGTCGGTGTACCGGCGGGCGGTGTAGGTGGTCTCCCGCCTCACCCGGTCGGCGGGCAGCCGGTCGAACCCCTCGAAGCGCGGGCCGATGAACAGCAGACGGGTGTCGCGCGGCAGCGCGTCGAGGTAGTGGGCGACCAGGTACGGGACCCGGCGTGCCAGTTCCCGGGTCCCCGGCCCCGCCCGGGTCTGCATCAGGTGCTGCCAGGGCAGGGTGGGGATCGCCAGCAGACGCTCGGCGTCGCCGACGCCCAGCGACGCGCGCACCTCCCGGCGCGCACGCTCCGACAGCGGTACGACCGTGGGGTCGGCCCGGTAGGGCAGGGCGGGGCCGTCCGGGTCGGCGTGCGGCCGGACGCCGGGCACCGGCCACAGGTGGGCGGGCATGTCCAGGATCCGGTCGTCGATCCGCATGGTCCGTCCCATGATCTCCACCTCGCGGCTGGTGCGCGTCAGGTCGTACAGGTCGATCGGGACGACCGGGACCCCGAACTCCTCGACGTACCAGGGGTCGGTTCCGTAGCTGACGACGTGCGTCATCCAGTGGGCCGTGTAGTCGCAGAGCACGATCGCGTCGGGCCGGAAGCCGCGCACGACCTCGGCCACGACGTTCCGGACCTCGGCGCCCAGCGCCGAGGTGACGACGGTGTACGGGTGGCGCGTGGTCCGCACCTGGTCCTCGTTGTACGCGTCGATCACGAAGTGGCTCACCACTCCGGCCGGCGCCAACTGGTCGGCGAGGTCCAGGCCCGTGGTCGTCTCGTGCAGGGTCAGGGCCAGCGAAGACATGAACAGCAGTCGCACGGTCCTCCTCCGGTTCCGGTCAGCCGACGCCGAGGAGTCGGGTCCGCGACGCCACGGACTCGCGCAGCAGGGCCGCCACCGTCCGGACGTCGTCGTCGGTCAGGCCGGGGTGGATGGGGAGGCAGAGCGTCCGGCCGGACGCGTGCTCGGTGCCGGGCAGCACCCGGTGGGTCTCCCCGTAGGTGGGCACCTTGTGCAACGGCGCGTAGCGGAAGGTGGTGTAGACCCCGGCGGCGAGGAGGTCGGCGGCGACCTCGTCGCGGATTCCGGCGTCCATCTGCACCCAGAAGAAGTAGTGCGAGGTCTCGTGCCCCGCCGGCAGCGGAGGCGGAAGCAGCAGTTCCTCGACGTCGGCCAGTTCGTGCCGGTAGAGGGCGGCGATCTCCCCGCGCCTCGCGGTGAACTCGGGGAGCCGGCGCAACTGGATGCTGCCGATGGCCGCGGTCAGGTCGTTGCCGATGAGGCGCCGGCCGACCTCGGGCACCTGGAGTTCCCACCAGCGGTGGGAGACGCGCGCGTAGCCGAGGCCCGACGGGTGGACGAGCCCGTGGTACGCCAGGCGCCGGGCCCGTACGGCGAGTTCGGGGTCGCGTACGTACATCAGCCCGCCGTCCCCCGTGGTGAGGATCTTCGCGGCGTCCAGGCTCCACACCGCCAGGTCCCCCAGGCTGCCCGGGCGGCGGCCGTCCACGACCGATCCCAGCGAACACGCCGCGTCCTCGATCAGGGTGATGCCGCGCTCGCGGCAGCGCTCGGCGATCTCCACGATCTCGCCGGGGTAGCCGCCGTAGTGGAGGACGATCACGGCTCGGGTGCGGGGTGTGAGCACCGCTTCGATGTCCCGCCAGGACGGGTTCATCGTGCGGCTGTCGACATCGCAGAACACCGGCCGTGCCCCCGACACCACGACGGCGTTGGCCGCGGCGAGGAAGCTCATCGACGGGAGGACGACCTCGTCGCCCTCGCCGAGGCCGAGGGCCTCGACGCAGAGGAAGAGGCCCGAGGTGCCGGAGTTGAGGAAGAGGACGTGGTCGGCGGGCACGCCGAGGTGTTCGCCGAACTCGGCCTCGAACGCCTTGGTGCGCGGTCCGTGGCCCAGCCACTTGCTGTCGAACACCTCTGCCACCGCGGACAGTTCCTCTTCACCGACCTGCGGCTGAAACAGGTTGATCATGTGTTTCCTTTCGACGGGACGGGAGGCGGGGCCGACGCCCGCGGCACCGGCGGCGACTCAGAAGTGCTGGTCGTGGGTGATCCGCCGGGACTTCAGCCGTATTCCGTCCGGGCCGTCGACGAGGACGTCGTGCACGACGCAACTGGGGGCGATCTCCGGCCTGCCGCCGGGGCGCACGGTCACCACCAGGGCGTAGACGGTCGAACGGACGCTGCCGTCCTCCTGGCGTTCCAGGGCGATGTGGTCGAACCAGTGCCGCCGCCGTACGGGGTCGCCGTCGAAGCGCTTGTGGAACTCGACCAGTTCGCGGACGATGCCGGGCCGGGTGCGGGCCGGCTCGACGCCCGGCGAGTGCTGGAACTCCCCGTCCTCGGTGAAGGTGGCGGCGTACTCCTCGAACCGTCCGTGGTCGAGGTGCTGCATCTGGTGCGCGTAGAAGTGCTGGACACGGACGTAGAGATCGGTCGGGACCTCGGGGGTCGCGGGGGTGGTCGCGGTCGCGGGGGTGGTCGTCGTGGTCATGGGTGTCCCCTGGGAGTGGTCGGCGGTCCGGGAAGAGGTCCGGGAGGCCGGGTCTCCGGCCCCCGGGACGGCCGGTCGGGCGGTCGGGTGCTTCGGGCGGTGCCGTCGCCGGCGCGGCTCACGCGGCCGTCCGGTCGTCGGCCGCCTTCAGGACGACGGCCGCGTTGAAGCCCCTGCGCCCGCGGGCGAGTACGAGGACGTTCCGCACCGGGCGTTCGCGGGGCTCGTCCCGCACGACGTCGATGCCGTAGTGCTCCGGCACCTCGGTGACCCCGTGCGTCGGCGGGATCACCCCGTCGCGGATCGACAGCAGGGCGGTGGCCACGTCCAGGGGGCCGCCCCCTCCGTACAGCCGTCCGACGAGCGACTTGGGGGCGGTGACCGGGACGGCTCCGGGGCCGAACAGCCCGCTGATGGCCTCGGCCTCGGCGGCGTCCAGGTGCGGTACGCCCGCGCCGTCGGCGAACACCACGTCGATGTCGGCCGGGCCGAGTCCGGCGTCGGCGATGGCCGCCTCGGCGGCCCTGCGCAGGGCGGGGGGACGCCCCGATCCCGGCGGCGGGTCGAAGGTGGCGGCGTGACCGGCCAGTTCGCCGTAGACGCGGTCGACCCCGCGGCGGCGCGCGCTCTCCGCCTCCTCGACGACGAGCAGCGCGCCCCCCTCGCCGGGGACGTACCCGGAGGCCGCGGCGTCGAAGGGCAGGTAGGCGCGGCGCGGGTCGTCGACGGTGCTGACCAGTCCGCCGCTGAGCTGGGAGACGTAGCCCCACGGGTCGAGGGCCGAGTCCACTCCGCCGGTGACGACGAGTTCGGTGCCCGACCGTATGGTGCGCCGGGCGTGGCCCAGCGCGTCCAGCCCGCCGGCCTGCTCGCCGACCAGCGCCGCGGAGGGCCCGCGCATCTTGTGGCGGATGGATATCTGGCCGGTGTTCACGGCGTAGAACCAGGCGAAGGACTCGTAGACGCTGACGTACTTGGGGCCCTGGCTCCACAGCTTGTGGAACTCCCGGTGGGTGAACTCGAAGCCGCCGAGGGCGTTGGCCGTGACGACTCCCATGTCGTAGTCCCGGAGCTCGCCCGCCTCCACCCCCGCGTCGTCGAGCGCCCAGTCGGCGGCCGCGAACGCCAACCGGGTGGACCGGTCGGTCTGGGGCAGCAGACGGTCCGGCAGGTGCTCGGACGCGTCGAAGTCGTCGATCTGGCCGGCCAGCCGGGAGGCGTAGCGGGAGACGTCGAACCGGGTCACCGTGCCGATGCCGCTCCGCCCGGCCAGGACGGACTTCCAGTAGACGTCGTGGCCGAGCCCGTTCGGGGCGGCGACCCCCAGGCCGGTGACGACTGCCGTGCGTTTCATCGTTGCGCTTCCTCCGGGGCGCGCAGGACCATCGCGCTCTGGAACCCGCCGAAGCCGCTGCCGACGGTGAGCACGGTGTCCACGCGCTGCTCGCGTGCGGTCAAGGGGACGTAGTCCAGGTCGCACTCGGGGTCCGCCTGGTGCAGGTTGGCCGTCGGAGGGACGACGTCGTGCTCGATGGCCAGGGCGCAGGCCGCGATCTCCACGGAGCCGATGGCGCCGAGCGAGTGCCCGACCATCGACTTGATGGAGCTCACCGGGACGGCGTAGGCGTGTTCCCCGAGAGCGGCCTTGAAGGCGGCCGTCTCGTGCCGGTCGTTCTGCCGGGTCCCGGAGCCGTGGGCGTTGACGTAGTCGACGCGCGTGGGGTCGATCCGCGCCTCGTCGAGCGCGACCCGGATCGCCTCGGCCATCTCGCGTCCGTCCTTCTTCAGGCCGGTCATGTGGTAGGCGTTGCACCGGGTGGCGTAGCCGCCGATCTCGGCGTAGATCCGCGCACCGCGCCGGCGCGCCGACTCGTACTCCTCCAGGACGAACACGGCGGCCCCCTCGGCGAGGACGAAGCCGTCGCGCGTCGCGTCGAACGGCCGGGAGGCGTGCTCGGGGTCGTCGTTGCGCGTCGTGGTCGCCTTGATCGCGTCGAAGCAGGCCACGACGATCGGGGTGATCGGGGTGTCGGCCGCGCCGGCGACCATCACGTCGGCCGATCCCTCACGGATGAGCCGGGCGGCGTAGCCGACGGCGTCCAGGCCGGAGGTGCAGCCGTCGGACACCAGCGTCACCGGCCCCTCGGCGCCGGCCGCCCAGGCGACCTCGGCGGGCATGGCCCCCGGGCTGAGGTAGTCGAACATGTGGGGGGAGAGGTAGTCGGGGTCGACCAGCCACTCACGGCCGCGGTCCGACATGACCAGGTACTCGTTCTCCAGGCTGGTCGCCGCCGCGACGGCGCTGCCCAGGCTCACTCCCACGCGGTGGGGGTCCAGTCCGCCGAAGTCGAGACCGCTGTCGGCCACCGCCTCCCGGGTGCAGGCCACCGCGAACTGGGTGGCTCTGTCCATCCGGCGGATCTCGCGCGGGCCGAACCCCTCGGCCTCGGGGTCGAAGTCGGCCTCGGCGGCGACCCGGGACCGGAAGGGGGAGGCGTCGAAGAAGGAGATGTTGCGGGTGGCGGTGCGTCCTTCGGTGAGCAGGTCCCAGAATTCCTTCCGGCCGATCCCGCCCGGGGTACGCACACCGATACCGGTCATCACTACGCGCCTGCTCATCGTCAACTCCTCGTGTCGTCGGGCGACCACGGGCACGGGCCCGGGGACGTCGTCGGCGGGTCGTCCTCGCGGCGGGTCAGTAGGTGCCCAGGCCGCCGCAGACGTTGAGCGCTTGGGCGGTGACGGACGAGGCCGCGTCGGAGGCCAGGTAGCCGACCATCGCGGCGACCTCGTCGACGTCCACGTAGCGGCCGATCGGCACGCGGGTGGTGATCCGCTCGGCCGCCTCCTCCTCGCTGATGTCCCACATGTCGGCGTAGTGCCTGCGGACCCGTTCCGCCATGGGGGTCTCGACGAAGCCGGGGCAGACGGCGTTGACGGTGATGCCGGTCTTGGCGAGGTCGAGGCCGAGGGCCTTGCCGAACCCGACGACACCGTGTTTGGAGGCGGAGTAGGGGGCCGCGGTGACCGCTCCCTGCTTGCCGGCGGTGGAGGCGATGTTGATGATGCGGCCCCAGCCCTTGTCCCGCATCCCGCCGGTCGTGAGCACCTCGCGCGTCATCAGGAAGACGCTGTTGAGGTTGGTGTCGATGACGTCGTACCACAGCTCGTCGGTCATCTCCGCGACGTCGCCGCCACCATTGCGTCCGGCGTTGTTGACCAGGATGTCGATGGTGCCGAAACGTTCCACCGCGGCGCCGACGAAGCGGTGGACGTCCTCCCGCCTGGTGACGTCGCAGGTGGTGCCGTCCACGTCGAGCCCCAGGCCCTGGAGCCGCTTGACGGTGTCGGCGAGCCGCGCCTCGTCCCGGCCGCACAGGTACACACGCGCGCCGTCCCGGGCGAGGTGGGTGGCCACCGCGAGACCGATGCCGCTCGTCGCTCCGGTGACCAGTGCGACGCGCTGGTCGTGGATTCCCATTGGGCGCCCCTCCACAGGGTCGAGTCCGGTGGGGCCTCGGCCGAGGTCCCCCTTCCGGGAAGTGTGGCGGTGGCGGCTCAACCCGGAGTCAAGGCGGATTAGAGGGCACGCGCCCCGGAGACGCGACCGCCCGGCCGCTGCCACGCGGCCGGGCGGGAACGCCTCCGCCGTCACCGGGCCGTGGCCCGGGCCTCGGCCCGGTGACGGCCCGGTGACGGCCCGGACTACGGCGTGCAGACGGGAAGCCGGGGCGGTGGGACGGTCGTGCGGTGCGCACTCCTCACCACCGGTCTGTCGGCCGGTGGGCGCCCGGACCGGTCCGGGGCGAGGAGTTCGTGGTAGAGGCGCTGGACCTCCGCGGAGGGGTCGACGCCCAGCTCCTCCCGGAGGGTCCGACGCAGGTCCTGGTACGCCTGCAGCGCCTCGGCCCGGCGGCCCGACCGGTACAGGGCGCTGACGAGCTGCCCGTGGAACCACTCGTTGAGGGGGTGCTCGGCCACCAGCTCGCGCAGCTCCGCGACGGCCTCCCGGTGCCGGCCGAGCCGTATCTCGGCGTCGACGCACAGTTCGAGCGCACGGATGCGGAGTTCCTCGAGACGGGCGATGCGCCCCTTGAGGATCCGGCCCGCGTGGACGCTGCCAAGCACGGGACCGCGCCAGAGGGCCAGGGCCCGTCGGAGCAGCCCGAGGGCCGCCTCCAGTTCCCCGTTCTCCGCCGCCGCCCGTCCCTCGGCCACCAGCCGCTCGAAGACCACCGCGTCGACCCGGTCCGCGTCCACCTGGAGCACGTAGCCCTGCGGACAGGTGACCAGCGGGTTCCGGTCGGCCGGGACCAGCCCCTCGGTCACGAACATCTTCCGGGCGTAGTAGATGTAGGTCTGCAGGGTCGTGGTGGCGGTACGGGGAGGACTGTCCCCCCACAGCTCCAGGATGAGGGAGTCGATGCCGGCCACCTCTCCGGGACGGGTCAGCAGGACCGCCAGGGTCTGGCAGACCTTCGGCATCCCGGGCGAGTGGACCTTCCCGTGGTCGTCGATGATCTCGAATGAGCCCATGACGTTGAACCGCATGGCGCGCTCCTGTCTCCTCCGGCCCGGTCAGGCCCGGCATTCCGGCAGTTTTCCGTGGTAGTCGACCATGTCCGAGAACATCTCCTCGATGTCCAACGGCTCTCCTGGAGCAGCGCCTTTCGCCTCCGCGTACGCCCGGTGCAGGTTGGGGACGAGCCTTTCGGAGTCGAGCAGTTCGGCCCACTCGCCCAGACCGGCCTCCCGCGCCGCCTGCAACGGGGTCAGTCCGGCGGCCAGCCCCCACACGGCGAGGTCCTGCAGCCAGCGGAAGTACCGCTCCGCGGTGTCCAGCAGCTCGGGCCCGGCCGGCGGACCGTGTCCGGGCACGACGGTCCGCGCCCCCAGCTCCCGCAACCGGGCCACCGCGGCCAGGGAGCCGCTGATCGAGCCCATCAGGCAGAACGGCGTGGCCCCGGACATCAGCAGGTCGCCGGCGAACAGCACCCGCCGGTCGGGAAGCCACACGACCGTGTCGGCGGACGTGTGGGCCGGTCCCAGCGGGATCAGCTCGACGGGGCCCGCGTCGGTGTGCAGGACGGTGGTGTCCCGGTAGGTCAGGGTGGGGGGCACCACCGACACGTCGCCCCAGTGGACGTCGGGCCAGAGCGTCGTCATGTGGAGCCCGACCCTCTCCATCTCGGCCCGGGTCCGCTCGTGCGCCAGGACGACCGCGTGGTCGGCGAAGAAGCGGTTGCCGAAGGTGTGGTCGCCGTGCGAGTGGGTGTTGACGACGAAGCGCGGCGGCTCGGCGGAGACGGAGGCGACGGCCCTCTTCAACGCGAGGGCCCGTGCCTCGGTGGCGGCCGTGTCGACCAGGACGGTGGACCCGCCGGACACGATGAGGCCGGCGTTGTTCAGGCACCAGCCGCCGTCCGGCTGGACGTACGCGAAGACCCCGTCCGCGACCTCGTGCAGGCGCGGCGCGGCGGGGCCGACCGCCCCGCCGGAGGAGTCGGGGGCGGTGGTCCCGGGGAGTTCGCTCACCATGACCGGGACGCCGCCCTCGCACACGTCCGCAGGATCTCCAGCCTCCCCCGGAGCGACACGTCGGGCGCCGACACCATGATGCTCAGGGTGGTGACCCCGGCCCGCGCGTACTCCCTCATCCGGTCGGCGATGCGCCCCTCGGGCCCCACCAGGGCCGTCATGTCGACGAAGTCCGCCGGAACGGCGGCCTCGGCGGCCGCGCGGTCGCCCGCCTTCAGGTGGGAGGCCATCTCCTCGACGGAGTCCCCGAAACCGAGCCGCCGGGCCAGCCCGCAGTAGAAGTTGGTGGCCGGATCGCCGATCCCCATCAGGTAGCAGTACTGGCGGCGCAGTCGGTCGACGGCCTCGCCCACGTCGTCGGCGACGGCCGTCGGCAGGCAGGGAACGACCTCGAAGCCGTCGAGCCCCAGTCCGCGGGCGGCGCGCCCCCGGCCGATCTCCCGCACGGCCTCCCGCACCCCGTCGGGGGAGGTGAACACGCCGATCCAGCCGTCCGCCGTCTCCCCGGCCAGCCGCAGGCTGCGCGGACCGACCGCCGCCAGGTAGATCGGCAGGTCGGGCCGGTGGTCCTCGGAGTAGAGGTGGAGAGGAGCGGCCGACCGGTCGGCGGGCGGCAGGACGAAGTGCTCGCCCCGGTACGTGACCGGACCGCCGGCCAGCGCCGCCCGGACCACCTCGACGTACTCGCGGGCCCGGGCGAGCGGCCGGTCGAACGGAACGCCGTACCAGCCTTCCGACACATCCGGGTTGGACAGCCCGAGGCCGAGCCTGAACCGCCCCTGTGACAGGGCGTCGAGCGTGGCCGCGGTCAGCGCGGCGGAGGCCGGTGGACGGGCCGGGATCTGCATCACGGCGGATCCGATGCCGATGCGCCGGGTGCGGCCGGCCACGAGGCCCAGCACGCTGACGGCGTCGTTGCGGTAGCCCTCCGGGGCGAGGGCCAGGTCGTATCCCAGGGCCTCGGCCGCCTCGGCGAGCGGTGCCGCCTCCCGGGCCACCAGGTTGACTGCGAGTTTCACGCTGTTCCCCCTCATATCAGCCGTGCGCCGCCGTCGACCGGCAGGACCGCACCGGTCATGTGGCGCATGCGCAGGACCGCCAGCACGGCCTCGGCCACGTCGTCCTCGGTGCCGACCCGGCGCAGCGGGGTCTCCTGCCGCACCTTCTCGGCGACCTTCTCGAAGAAGGGGTCGTCCCGGGTCCACGGCGTCTCGGTGAGGGCCGGCGCCACGGAGTTGACCCGGACCTCGGGGCCGAGCGCGGCGGCCAGCAGCCGCGTCATGTGGTCGACGGCCGCTTTGCTGACCGCGTACGGGATCGAGCTGCCGACCGGGCGGTCGCCCGCCACGGACGAGATGTTGACGATGTTCCCCGCTCCGGAAGCGGCCAGGTGCGGGGCCGCCGCCGCGCTCACCTGCCATGTTCCGATGACGTTGACGCCCAGGACGGTCCGCCACACCTCCGAGGTCGCCGCCTCGATGTCGGTGTGCGGGATGACCCGGGTGGTCCCGGCGTTGTTGACGAGGACGTCGAGCCGTCCGTAACGCTCGATCGTGCTGTCGACCAGGCGCCGCGCCTGCCGTTCGTCCGCGATGTCCGCCTGCACGTAGTCGGCGTCCGGCAGGGTCCGGGCCAGAGCACGTCCCTGTTCGGCCGATCGTGCCGAATTCACGACGACGCTCATGCCTTCTTCGGCGAGGCGTGCGGCGATGACAGCCCCGATCCCCGACGAGGAACCGGTGACCAGGGCGACCTTCTTTTCTACCATTCGAAACCCCCCTGTGGCCGGCCCGGCACCCACCGGGCCGCCGATCCGGACAGCGAACAATAAAGAACATCGAACATCCGGGGACAAGCGGCCTTTACATGGATTTGTAATTGCATGTAACAGAGATAAAGAATTTGTTTCGTTCCTGAGATTCCGCCGGCACGGATCACGCGCCTCCCGTCCCCGCTGGACCGGTTTTCGAGCCGATCAGGATGGATTTTCGAGCGGATCTGGACGGACTTTCGAAAGAATCTGGACAGGCGTCGCGCACGCTCGCGCTCGGACCGCGAACGCGTCCGCGCGGTGCGCCGGCCGGACTTGACTTGAACCGAAGTTCAACTTCGAGCATGAAGGCGGCACCTCCCCCACCAGGACCCGATCCGCCCTGCTCACCTGGAGGTCGTGTTGACCACACCCACGCCGTTCCCCAGTGCGGGCCGTCGCCGCATGACCATGGCCGCGCTCCTGCTCGCCTCGACCCTGACCGTCATGGCGGGAACCGTCCTCACCCCGGTCGTGGCGACGATCCGCGACGACCTGGGCGTCAGCGGCACGGCCGCCGGTCTGATCCTCACCGCGCACGGCCTGTCCCTCGCCGTCGCCAGTCCGCTGGTCGGCTGGACGATCGACCGGTGGGGGCTGCGCACCCCGATGGTGGCCGGACTGCTCCTGTACGGGATCGCCGGCGGTGCGGGGCTGTTCACCACCTCCTACCCGGCGCTGATCGCGAGCCGCTTCCTCTTCGGCATCGGCGCGGCGGCGGTCTTCGCGGGCACGACGGTCGCCCTGATGGCCCTCTTCCACGGCCCGGAGCGTGACAAGGTGGCCGGGTGGCGCTCCACCGCCATCGGCCTCGGCGGAGTGATCTGGCCGCTGATCGCCGGAGCGCTCGCGGTCCTCTCGTGGCACGGCCCCTTCGCCGTCTACCTCATCGGCATCCCCACGGCCGTGATCATGCTGCTGGCCATGCCCGACGTCCCCCCGGCGGGGCGCGGCGCCAAGGGCGGCGGGACGTTCGCCCTGCTGCGGTCGACCCCCCGGCTGCTGCTGCTCTACGCCCTCTCCCTCGTCTCCTCCTTCCTCCTGTACGTCGTGATCGTCTTCCTGCCCCAGCGCTTCGACCAGATCGGCGTCGACGATCCGCTCGTCATCGCGGTGATCACGGCGAGCATCTCCCTCGCGGGCAGCGTCTCCGGCTTCTTCTACGGCACGATGCGGGCCCGTCTGGGGTACACCCCGCTGCTGCGCGTCGCGCTGGCCCTGTGGGGCCTCGCCCTCCTGATCGGCGCCTTCGCGGACCAGCCGCTCCTGCTCGCGCTGTCGGCCGTGTCGTTCGGGGCCGGCAGCGGGATCTCCGTCCCCGCGCTGGCCATGCTGACCGGGGAGACGTCACCGGCCGCGATGCGCGGCCAGGCGATGGCCCTGTCGGGCACCGCCAACTTCGCCGGCCAGTTCGCGGCGCCCGTCGTCGTCGGCCCGCTGGTGGCGTCCACGTCCATCACGACCGGCTTCCTGGCCGCGGCGGTGTTCACCGGGCTCGTCCTGCTGGGACTGGCCGCGCTGAGCCTCGACCCCGCGCCGGCTCCGACGGGCTCTCCGACCCCGGAGCCGGAGAGCCCGTCGGAGGAGGGCGCCGCGGCGGGCTCGAACCGGTCTTGAGCGGCCCTTGAGACCGACTCGGGACGATCACCCCCATGAGAATCCTCTTCGTGTGTGGAGGCACCTCGGGGGTGATCTTCTCGATCGTCCCGCTGGCGCAGGCCGCCCGCAACGCCGGCCATGAGGTCTTCATGGCCGGCCCCGAGGACGTCATGCCGATCGTCACGCGCGCCGGGCTCCCCGGCGTGCCGGTGACGCGGACGTCGATGATGGACACCCTGCTGGACGACGACGGCAACCGCATCCCGATCCCGACCGACCTCCACGAGCGCTACCTGTTCAACGGGCGGTGCTTCGGCCGCTACGCCGCCAACTGCCTGGAGGGGCTCTACCCGCTGGTCGACCGCTGGCCGCCCGACATCGTGGTGGGCGGCGCCCTGGCCTTCGCCGCCCCGCTGATCGCCGCGTACGCGGGCGTCCCCTACGTGAAACACGCCGTGGACATGGGCGAGCCCCGGACCATCGACCTCGCCGCGGCGGCCGAGCTGGGATCCTCGCTGGAACGCCTCGGCCTGTACGACATGCCGCGCTGCGACCTCTTCGTGGACACCTGTCCGCCGAGTCTGCGCACCTGGGACGCGCCCCCCGCCCAGCCGATGCGGTACGTGCCGTACACCACGCCCAAGGCACTGGAACCGTGGATGTACACCAAGGGCGACCGGCCGCGGGTCATGGTGACCGCCGGCAGCCGCATCACCCCGGACTACTACTTCGACGTCCTGGCCTCCCTGGTGAAGAAGGTCCAGCACATGGACGTGGAGCTGCTCGTCGGCGCCCCCGACGACATGGCCGCCCGGCTGGGACCGCTGCCGGACAACATCCGCGCGGGCTGGCTGCCCCTGGACGTCCTGGCCCCCACCTGCGACGTGATCGTGAACCACGCCGGCGGCAACACCGTGCTGGGGAGCATGGCGCACGGCGTGCCCCAGGTCCTCATCCCCTACCTCCCCTACGTCGTGGACTACTCCACCCGTCTCACCGAGTTCGGCGCGTCGAAGATGATCCGGCCCGGCGACGACACCGCGGAGACCATCACCGACGCGGTGCGCGAGGTCCTGGACACCCCCTCCTACCGCGAGCGGGCCGGGGAGTTGCGCGAGGAGATGCTCGGCATGCCCACCCCCGCCGACGTGGTCCCCGTACTGGAGCGCCAGGCCGAGCGGGGCCGGAACGAACCCGGCGCCCCCGCCCGAACGCGGTTGACTTGAACTTGAGTTCACCTTTCACCATGAGGCCGGAGCACGGCGTCGGCGCCGCCGCTCCCTCCCGGCCCGTCCCCGGGGCGGGGCCTCGCGCCCGGCGACAGAGACGGCGACAGAGACGGCAGAGACAGGAGAGAGGCATCTGATGAAGGCAGCAGCGATCAACTCCTTCGGCGGGCCCGAGGTGGTCGAACTGCTCGAAGTCGAGACCCCGACCGCCGGCCCCGGGCAGGTGCGCGTCCGCGTCAAGGCCGCCGGCATCCAGGCCTCGGACTGCGCCGTGCGCGGCGGTTGGGCGCCCCCCGGGCAGACGCTGGCGTTCCCGCAGAAGATCGGCAACGAGTTCGCGGGGATCGTCGACCAGGTCGGCGAAGGAGTCGACGGTTTCGAGGTCGGCAGCGAGGTGCTGGGCTGGGCCCTGCTGTCCTGCCACGCCGAGTACCTGGTCGTCCCCACCGACCAGATCGTGGAGAAGCCCGCCGAGATGCCCTGGGAGGTGGCCGGTGTGCTCTCCGCCTCCGGGCAGACCGCCCACACCGCGCTGGAGCGGCTGAAGGTCGGCGAGGGCGACACCCTGCTGGTCCACGCGGCGGCCGGCGGCGTCGGCACCGTGGCGGTCCAACTGGCCCGCGTCTACGGCGCCGACGTCATCGGTACCGCCAGCCCGCGCAACCACGACTACCTCCGCTCGCTGGGCGCCACCCCCGTCGCCTACGGCGAGGGGCTGGTCGAGCGGGTGCGCGACCTGGCGCCCAAGGGCGTCACCGCGATCCTCGACGGCGCGGGCGGCGAGGCGCTGGACGCCTCGGTGGAACTGCTGGAGGACCGCGGCCGGATCGGTACGCTGGTGGGCTTCGACCGCGTCGAGGAGCTCGGCATCCTCGGGATCTTCTCCCAGCGCTCCGTCACCCGGCTCAAGGCCCTCGTCGACCTCTACGTCCAGGGCAGGCTGCACATCGAGATCGCCCGCGCCTACCCCCTGGAGCGGGCCGCCGACGCACACCGCGAGGTCGAGACCCGGCACGTGCGGGGCAAGCTCGTCATCACCGTCGACTGAGGCCGCGCCAAGACCCCGGCCCGACACGCCCGTCGGCCCGGGCCCGGCACTCGCCGGGCCCGGGCCGACGGGCTTCCCTCCGCGGCGCGCGCCGTCAGCGGCTGCCGAACGTCGCGGTGTGCCTCTTCCACTCCTCGTGGAGCGCGGCGAGTATCGCGTCGGAGTCCGCCATGCCGTGGACGACCTCGCGCCCGTCCACCACGAACGACGGGACCGAGGTGACCCGCACCTCCCTGGCCCGCGCCTCGTCGGCGCGCACCTCGTCGGCGTACCGGTCGCCGGACAGCACGTCCTCCACCGTCCGCGCGGGGAGACCCGCGTCCACCGCGAGGGCGCGCAGCACACCGTGGTCGGCGATGTTGGCCAGTTCGGAGTGGTAGGCGCGCAGCAGACGCTCCTGCATCGCGTCCAGGAGACCGTGGGCGGCGGCGGCGTGCTGCAACCGGTGCGCGTCGAAGGAGTTCACCGGCCGGTACTCGCCGGGCCGGAGCACGATGCCCTCCTGCTCGCCGAGGTCGGCGATCCACCGGAATATCCCGTCGAGTTCCTCCTGGGAATGGCCGTCGCGCCTCATCATGTCGCGCAGGGTGTCGCCCGGAACGGTGGGCTGGTCCACGCGCAGTTCGAAGGACCGCCATACGGTCGTGACCCGGTCCGCGTGGGGAAAACGCTCGAGCGCGGTTTCCCATCTGCGCTTCCCGAGATAACACCAGGGACACACCACATCGGACCACACTTCCACTGTCAGCACGACGACTCCTCACCCGTCCTCACCCGGACATCGGAACAGCGGTGACATTCTGCGGCCCGCAATGCTCCCCGGGTCAAGGCGGCCGATATCTTTCACGCCATTCGCTTTCGCAGCGTGTACGGAACTTCGAGTCCGCTTCGAGCCCGCCGGACGAAACTGATGGCGCATTCCCACCCGGAACCGAAAAGACCCGGGCGGGATTCCCTGTCCACCGGTTTCCCCCCGTCCACCGGGGTGGGAGCCCACCGAACCAGGAGAGAGCCTTGCGCATCAGACGCACCATGAGGCGCCTCGCGGTCGCCCTCGCCTTCGCCACCGCCGGTGTTCTGGCCGCTCCGGGCGGCGCGTCCGCCGCCGAGTCCACGGTCCCCTACCTGTGCCCCGTGGAATTCCTGGGCGAGAGCTTCGTCCTGAACTACAGCCGCAGCTTCGATGTGACCGCCCCGGCGACCGTCGCGCCGAACCAGGTGTTCACCGTCTCCTTCGACCCGGAGCCCATCAACCCGCTGCCCCAGTTCAACACGAAGGTCTGGGACGTCAAGTTCGTCTACAACCTGCCGGCCGGCGCCCGGGTCCTCGGCTACGCGTTGGTCGGCGGATACAACCTCGGCGACTCCCAGCAGAAGGTGGAGTTCTCCGACGGCCGCGTCTCCCTCTACGCCTCCGGCCCCTTCGCCGCGGGCGTCGACTCCGACGTCCCCACGCTCAAGGTCTTCCTGCGCGCTCCCTCCAGCGGCGTGCTGACCACCTCGGTCGCCGGTACGAGCCGCGAGGACCCGGGCTTCCGCTGGACGGCCGAGGACCCGGCCACCGGCGAGGTCGGCGAGCTGCCCTGCTACCCGGACCCGGCCCGGCCGGTCGTGCTGTCCAGCACCACCGTCTCCTGACACCGCTCCAGCACCCGTCGGCCCCGCCACCGGGGCCGACCGTCCTCACCGCCGCGGCGTCCGCGCCGCACGGCGGCGTGCCGGGCGGGAGACCGACCGCTCCGTGAGGACGGCGGCCCCGCCGGGCCGTCCCCGAGGAGGCCCCGCACATGGCAAAGATCGCTCTCCTGTCGGGAAGTCTGCGACGCGAGTCCGCGAACTCCGCCGTCCTCTCCACCGTTCAGCGCCTCGTCACGAGCCGCACCGGCGGACACGAGGTCATCCGGCTGCGCCTGCGCACCTTCCCCCTGTTCAACGAGGACCTCGCACGGGTCGGCGGCACGGCCGCGCTCCGGTCGCTCCTGGCCCGGTTCTCCACCGCCGACGCCCTGATCGTGAGCAGTCCCGCCTACAACGGGTATCCGCCCGGCGTCCTGAAGAACGCCCTCGACTGGCTGTCGGTGGGCGGCGCGGACAGCCCGCTGTCCGGTCTCCCCGCGGCGGTCGTCAGCGCCTCCCCCGGCCCGGCGGGAGGCGCAAACGTGCTCCCCCACCTGCGCCGCATCCTCGCCAACTCCGGCGCCTCGGTGATCGAGCACACCGATGTCGCCATCGGCGACGCGGTCCGGCTGCGCACCCCGGAGGGCCTGATCGCCGCCCCCGACGTCGTCGACCGCCTCGACCGGCTGGTGGACACCGTCCTCGCCGCCGTCTCCCGCGCGAACCGGCGGGAACAGGCCCCGGTGCCGGCGCTCGCACGGACCCCGTGAGGTCCGGCCGGCGACCGCCGGACACGGAACCGCCGGCAAGACCACGAGCAAGACCGCAGGCAAGAAGCCAGGTCGGACAATGTCCGACCTGGCTTCCGAAACGAGCCGCCTGAGGGAATCGAACCCTCGACCTACGCATTACGAGTGCGTCGCTCTGGCCGACTGAGCTAAGGCGGCAGTGCGTGCGGCGGTGCCGCAGCGCGGTTAAGTCTACACAGTGCGCGGGGGTGCCTCGTACCGGGTTTGGGGCCGGGTCAGGAACACGTGGTCCCGTCCTTGGGCACCGTGCCGCGGATGAGGTAGCCGTTGACCGCCGAGTCGACGCAGTCGCTGCCGCGCACGTACGCCGTGTGACCGTCGCCGTCGTACGTCAGGAGGGTGGCCGAGGAGAGCTGGCCGGCCAGGCCCTCGGCCCACTTGTAGGGGGTGGCCGGGTCGCGGGTGGTGCCGACGACCAGGATGGGCGCGGCGCCCTTCGCCTCGATGCGGTGGGGCTCGCCGGTGGGCTCCTGCTGCCAGTAGGTGCAGTTCAGCGCGGACCAGGCGAAGTTGCGGCCGAAGACCGGGGAGTGCTTGCGGAATTCCGCGACGGCCCTCTTCGCCTCGGCCGGGCCGTCGAAGGGGGCGGGGAGGTCGAGGCAGTTCACGGAGGCGTTGGCGTACATGATGTTGCCGTAGGAGCCGTCCGCGTCCCGCTCGTAGTAGTCGTCGGCGAGCGAGAGCAGTTCCGCGCCGTCGCCGTCCTTCATGGCGGAGGTGAGCGCCGAGCGCAGCTTCGGCCAGTAGTACTCCGTGTACATGGCGTTCAGCACGCCGACGGTGGCCAGCGACTCGGTCAGCTCGCGCGGCTCGCCCGTCTTCAGCGGTCGGGTGTCCAGACGCTCCAGGAAGTCGCCCAGGCGCCGCTCGGCCTCCTTGGGGCTCTTGCTGCCCAGCGGGCAGTCGTCGCGCCCCACGCAGTCCTCGGCGAAGGCGGTGAAGGCGGTGTCGAAGCCCGCCGTCTGGTCGCGGTTGAGCTGCTCGGAGGAGAGCGAGGGGTCCATCGCGCCGTCCAGGACGAACCGGCCGACGCGGGACGGGAAGAGCCCGGCGTAGGTGGCGCCGAGGTAGGTGCCGTAGGACGCGCCGACGTAGGTGAGCCTGTCGTCGCCGAGCACCGCGCGCAGGACGTCCATGTCGCGGGCTGCCTCGACGGTCGAGACGTGGCCGAGGAGTTCGCCCGCCCGCTCCTTGCAGCCCTTGGCGAACCTCTCGAACGCGGCGGTCAGCTTCTCGATCTCGCCCTGGTCGTCCGGGGTGACGTCGGTCCGGGTGTAGGCGTCCATCTCCTTGTCGCTCAGGCACTCGATGGGCTCGCTGCGGGCCACGCCGCGCGGGTCCATGCCGACGATGTCGTACCGGGCGCGGACCGGGGCCGGGTAGCCGACGCCCGCCGCGAGCTGGACGTAGTCGACGGCGGAGCCGCCGGGGCCGCCGGGGTTGACGTGCAGGGAGCCCAGGCGCTCGCCCGGTCCGGATGCCTTCTTGCGGGTGACGGCCAGTCGGAGGTCCTTGCTCCGGTCCGGGGCGTCGTAGTCCAGCGGCACTCTCAGCCTGCTGCACTGGAAGCCGGGGACGCCGCAGTCCTTCCAGGTCAACTTCTGCTCGTAGTACGGCTCGAGGTTCGCCGGGATCTCCTCCGGCAGCGCCTCCAGCGGCGTGGCGTCCCGGGTCTCGCGGTCGTCCGAGAGTCGCGACGACGGCTCGGCGGCGCCGGAGCTGCGTCCGGGGTCCGGGTCGTCCGAGCCGGAACAGCCCGACAGCAACAGCGCGGCCGTCGCGAGCGCGACGCCACCGGTACGGAGCAGACGCCTGGTGTCCATGCCCCGGAGCGTATACGGGACGGAGTCGTACGGGGGTGAGCCGCCGCGAAAGGGGAGGCCGGCGCGTCAGCCGCGCCGGCCGCGTCAGCCCGCGCGGAGCGCCACCGTCATCGCCTCCACGGCGAGCAGCGGCGCCACGTTGCGCTCGATGGCGCGGCGGCACTCCAGCACGGCCTCCATGCGGCGCAGCGTCTGCTCCGGGCGGGTGGTGGCGGCGATCCGCTCCACCGCGTCCCGGACGTCCTCGTTGGCGATGGCGACCGAGGAGCCGAACTGCCGGGCCAGCACGTCGCGGTAGAAGGCGGTGAGGTCGACCAGGGCGAGGTCGAGGGAGTCGCGCTGGGCGCGGGTGGCGCGGCTCTTCTGCCGCTTCTCCAGCTCCTTCATCACGCCCGCCGTGCCGCGCGGCAGCCGACCGCCCTCGGAGGCGCCGAGCGCGGCGCGCATCTCCTCCGTCTCCTTGGCGTCCACCTCCTCGACGGCCTCCTTGGCGTCCTCGCCGGCGGCGTCGATCAGCTCCTGCGCGGCCCGCAGCGCGTCCCCGACCTGCTCGATGCGGGTGGGGAGCCGCAGGACGGCGGCGCGGCGGGCACGCGCCCGCTCGTCGGTGGCCAGGCGGCGGGCCCGGTCGATGTGGCCCTGGGTGGCGCGGGCGGCGGTGGCGGCCACGTCCGGTTCGATGCCGTCGCGCCGGATCAGCATGTCGGCGACGGCGTCCACCGGCGGGGTGCGCAGCACCAGGTGGCGGCAGCGGGAGCGGATCGTCGGCAGGACGTCGTCGGCGGAGGGCGCGCACAGCAGCCACACCGTGCGGGGGGCGGGCTCCTCGACGGCCTTGAGGAGGGCATTGGCGGCCTGCTCGGTGAGCCGGTCGGCGGTCTCGTGGACGACCACCTGCCAGCGGCCTCCCGACGGGGAGAGCTGGGCGCGGCGCACCAGGTCCCGGGTGATGTCCACGCCGATGCTGAGCCCGTCGGTGCGGACGATCTCGACGTCGGCGTGCGTGCCGATCAGGGCCGTGTGGCAGCCGTCGCAGAAGCCGCAGCCGGGCGCGCCGCCCAGGGCGCGGTCGGGGCCGACGCACTGCAGGGCGGCGGCGAAGGACCGGGCGGCCGTGTCCAGGCCGGAGCCGGGCGGGCCGGTGAACAGCCAGGCGTGGGTCATCGCCGAGCCGGACAGTCGGGGCGCGTCCCCGGACGCGGCGGCCGTGACGTGGGCGTCCGCGTCACGGGCGGCCGCGACGAGCTGCTCCACGACCCTGTCCTGCCCGATCAGGTCGTCCCACACGGCCATGGCTCCACCGCCCTCCTTCCCGTGTCGCGTCGGTGCCGCTCATTGTTCCGCACGCCACCGACATCCGACGGCGCGGCGGGCCCCGCGGGGTTCCGAGGAGCCCCGCGGGGCTCCTCGGGGTTCAGTCCCGGCGTCCGCGCCGGCCGCGGCGGCCCTCGTCCTCGTCGCCGACCTCGTCCCCGACCCACTCCTGGTGGGGGCCGAGCAGCTCGTCGGCGAGGGTGGGCAGGTCGTCCATCGGCGTCTCCTCGGCCCACTCGGGGCGGCGCCGGGGCCGGCCCCGCTCGTCGACCTGCGGCAGCTCGCGCGTCCGCTCCTCGCCGTCCGATGCGGACCCGCCCGTTCCGGCGCCCGTTCCGGGCTCCTCGGGGCGGTACAGCCACGGCATCCGGTTCGCCGGGTCGTCCTGGGCGGGAGCGCCGGGCGCCGGGGGTCGGGCCTGCGGCAGGACGGCGGTCTCCTCGGCGTCGGGGCCCGACGGCGGGACGGGCGGCTGGGCCTGCGGCAGGACGATCGTCTCCTCCGCGTCCGGCGAGACCTGCGGCAGGACGGCGGTCTCCTCGTCGTCGCCCGGGGCCTCGTCCTTGCGGAGCGAGTGCCGGTGCCCCGGCCGGTCACCGGGCAGACCGCCGGACGGGGCGTCGTCCTTGCGGAGCGAGAGCCTGCGCTGCTGCTCCTCCTCGGCGACCTTGCGGGCCTGCTCGGCGCGGAGCAGCGCCTCCTCGGCCCTGCGCTGCTTCTCCCGGCGGCGCTCCTCGGCCTCGGCCCGCAGCCGGGCCTCCTCCTCGGCGAGACGGCGCCGGCGCTCCTCCTCCTCGCGGCGGGCGCGCTCCTCGGCCTCCCGACGGACGCGCTCCTCCTCCGCCAGGCGGCGCGCCTCCTCGGCACGGCGACGGGCCTCCTCGGCCTGGCGCAGCTCCTCGCGGCGGCGGGCCTCCTCTTCCTCGCGCCGGCGGCGTTCCTCCTCCTCGGCGCGGAGCCGGGCGAGCTGCTCCTGGCGCTCGCGCTCCAGGCGCTCCTCCTCGGCCTTCCGCGCGGCCTCCTCCTCCGCGCGCCGGCGGGCCTCCTCCTCGGCGCGGCGCCGGGCCTCCTCGCGGGCCGCGATCTCGGCCTCGGACAGCGGCAGCATCCGGTCGAGCCGGTGCCGTACGACCGTGGTGATCGCCTCCGGCTCCAGACCGGCGTCCACCACCAGGTAGCGCGTCGGGTCGGCGGCGGCCAGGGCGAGGAAGCCGGCGCGGACCCGCCGGTGGAACTCGGCGGACTCCGACTCCAGCCGGTCGGGCGCCTCGGTGAACCGTTCGCGGGCGGTCTCGGGCGAGATGTCCAGCAGCACGGTCAGGTGCGGGACGAGCCCTTCGGTGGCCCAGCGGGAGATGCGGGCGACCTCCGTCGGCGACAGGTCGCGTCCGGCGCCCTGGTAGGCGACGGAGGAGTCGATGTAGCGGTCGGTGATGACGACCGCGCCGCGCTCCAGGGCGGGCCGCACCACGGACTCGACGTGCTCGGCGCGGTCGGCGGCGTAGAGCAGGGCCTCGGCGCGGTGCGACAGTCCCGCCGAGGAGACGTCGAGCAGGATCGAGCGCAGCCGCTTGCCGATGGGGGTGGCGCCCGGCTCGCGGGTGACCACGACCTCGTGGCCCTTGGAGCGGATCCACTCCGCCAACGCCTCCACCTGCGTGGACTTGCCCGCGCCGTCGCCGCCCTCCAGGGCGATGAAGAAACCGTTCGGCGCCGGGGCGGGACGCGGCTCGGCGCCGCCGCCGAACGCCTCGCGCAGATCGCGCCGGAGCGGCACGCCCTGCCGGTCGTCGAGGCGGACCAGGACCAGGGCGGCCACCGGCAGCAGCAGCGCGCCGACGAGCATCAGCGTGAAGGCGGCACCGCCGTGGGCGAAGACGAAGTCGCCGTTCTCGACCCGGTGCGGGCCGATGAGGGCCGCCAGCACGGGCGCGACGACGGCGGCGAGCGCGATGCCGACCCGTACGACCGCGTTCAGGTGGTCGGTCATCCGGGCGCGGCGGGACTCCTCGGTCTCCTCGTCCAGCAGGGTGTGGCCGGTGTTCGCGGCGACCCCGGCGGCCAGGCCGGCGAGCAGGAGCAGCAGCAGGACGGTCGTGGTGTCGGGGGTCAGTCCGGCCGCGAGCAGCGCCAGACCGGCCAGCGCGGTGGCCAGGGCGAGCATGCGGCGCCGGGACAGGGCCGGGAGTATGCGCGGCGCGCGGCGGATGCCAGCGCCGGTGCCGCCGGTCAGCGCGAGGACGAACAGGCCGAAGAGGACCGGTCCGCCGCCGAGGTCGGCCGCGTGCAGCGCGGCGAGCGCCACGGCCGCGGCGATGGCGGCGGCGACGGAGGCGCAGACCAGGACGAGCAGCGGGGCGGCGCCGGTGCGGCCCTTGTCCACCGCCTTGCGGGCGCTCTTGTCGCCCTTCTCGGCCTTGCCGAGCCGGGGCCGGCGCAGCCCCTCCAGCGGGGAGCGGGGCCGCGGGGCGGCGCCGCCGGGGAGGCGGAGGAAGTACAGCAGGCAGGCCGACGCGGCGAACAGGCCCGCGGAGGTGTACGACGCCAGGGCCGCCTGGTGGGTGGTGAACCACTCGACGCCCGCGCCCAGCAGGTTGCTCACCAGGGTGACCGCGACCAGCGCCGCGGCGGCCAGCGGGACGGCGCCGAAGCCCGTCCGCAGCCACAGGCGGCGCAGCGCGTCGTGGTGGTCCGGCAGGGGGCGCACGGCGGCGCCCTCGGGTGGCGGGGCGGGCAGGAGGGTGGGGGCGGCGCTGTCCTTGGCCACGGCCCGGAAGCGTTCGGCGACGCCGACGAGGAAGACGGTGACCAGCAGGAACGCGAACGCCTTGTCCGGGGTCCAGTCGATCCACAGCGGCGCGACGATCATCAGCGCCAGTCGGACGCCGTCCGTTCCGATCATGGTCCAGCGGCGGTCGAGCGCGCCGGAGGAGTCGGCGGTGAGGGAGGACAGCGGGCCCAGCAGGACGGCCCCGAACAGCAGTGTGGCCAGCAGCCGGACGCCGAGGACGGCGGCGACGGAGAGTGCCACGCCGCGGTAGCCGCCGCCGAGGACGGGTTCGCCGCCCGTGGCGGGCACGACGATGGCCGCCTGGAGCGCGAGGAGGATCAGGACGAGCAGGGCGAGGGCGTCACCGACGCCGGCGGCGAGCTGCGCGCCCCACAGCCGTCGCAGGGGGGCATGCCTCAGCAGGGCCCGTACGGCGCGCTCGCGGGAGTCCGCGGCGAGGGCGTCGGAGGTGGGGGGCACGACCGGTGGCTGCTCTGCACGCGTCATTCCGCCAGCCTAGCGGGCGGGGACGCGGGAATGGCGGACCGCTCCGAACAGGCGAGCGATGTCGCTCGCGCGGAACGGTCCGCCGCGTTCGCCTCCCCGCCGCTCACCCCACGCGGCTCACTCCGCGGTCTTCTTGGCGGCCGCCTTCCTCGTCGTCGTCTTCTTCGCGGCCGTCTTCGCCGCCGTCTTCTTGGCGGCGGGCTTGGCGGCGGTCTTCTTCGCGGCCGTCTTCTTCGCGGCCGTCTTCTTGGCCGCCGTCTTCTTGGCGGTCTTCTTCGCCGGTCCCTTGGCGCGCTTCTCCGCGAGCAGCTCGTACCCGCGCTCCGGCGTGATCGTCTCCACGTCGTCGTCGCGGCGCAGCGTCGCGTTGGTCTCCCCGTCGGTGACGTAGGGGCCGAAGCGGCCGTCCTTCACCACCACCGGACGCCCGCTGACCGGGTCGGTGCCCAGCTCCTTCAGCGGCGGCTTGGCCGCGGCCCGGCCGCGCTGCTTGGGCTGGGCGTAGACGGCCAGCGCCTCGTCGAGGGTGATCGTGAAGATCTGGTCCTCGCTCTGCAGCGACCGCGAGTCGGTGCCCTTCTTCAGATAGGGGCCGTAGCGACCGTTCTGCGCGGTGATCTCCTGGCCGGTCTCGGGGTCGGTGCCGACCACGCGCGGCAGGGAGAGCAGCTTCAGGGCGTCGTCGAGGGTGACGGTGTCCAGGGACATCGACTTGAACAGGGAGGCCGTGCGCGGCTTCACCGCGTTCTTCCCCGTCTTCGGCGTGCCCTCGGGCAGCACCTCGGTGACGTACGGACCGTAGCGGCCCGCCTTGGCGACGATGGTGTGGCCGGTCTCCGGGTCGGTGCCCAGCTCGACCTCGCCGCTGGGCTTGGCCAGCAGCTCCCTGGCGTACTCCACCGTCAGCTCGTCCGGCGGCAGGTCGGCGGGCACGTCGGCGCGGCGGCCGGACTCGCCGTCGGGGCCCACCTCCTCGACGTAGGGGCCGTAGCGGCCGACCCGCAGCACGATGCCGTCGCCCACGGGGAAGGAGGAGACGCCGCGGGCGTCGATCGCGCCGAGGTCGGAGACCAGGTCCTTCAGGCCGCCGAGGTGGTCGCCGTCGCCGTTCCCGGCCGCGGCGGCGTCGCCCGAGCGCGGGTCGTCGGTGCCGAAGTAGAAGCGGCGCAGCCACGGCACGGCCTCGGCCTCACCGGCGGCGATGCGGTCGAGGTCGTCCTCCATCTTCGCGGTGAAGTCGTAGTCGACCAGCCGGCCGAAGTGCTTCTCCAGCAGACCGACGACGGCGAAGGAGAGGAAGGAGGGGACGAGCGCCGTGCCCTTCTTGAAGACGTAGCCGCGGTCGAGGATGGTGCTGATGATCGACGCGTACGTCGAGGGGCGCCCGATCTCGCGCTCCTCCAGCTCCTTGACCAGCGTGGCCTCGGTGTAGCGGGCCGGGGGCTTGGTGGCGTGGCCGTCCACCGAGATCTCGGTGGCGGTCAGCGGGTCGCCCTCGGCGACCTGCGGCAGCCGGCGCTCGCGGTCGTCGAGGTCGGCGCCGGGGTCGTCGACGGACTCGACGTACGCCTTGAGGAAGCCGTGGAAGTCGATGATCTTGCCGGAGGCGCTGAACTCCACGTCCCGGCCGTCCGCGCTGCGACCGCCGACCCGCACGGTGACGGACTTGCCGGTGGCGTCCTTCATCTGGGAGGCCACCGTCCGCTTCCAGATCAGCTCGTACAGCTTGAACTGGTCGCCGGTCAACCCCGTCTCCGCGGGGGTGCGGAAGCGGTCGCCGGAGGGGCGGATCGCCTCGTGCGCCTCCTGCGCGTTCTTGACCTTGCTCGCGTAGGTGCGGGGGCGGTCGGGCAGGTAGTCGGCGCCGTAGAGCTGGGTGACCTGGGCGCGGGCGGCGGCGATCGCCGTGTCGGAGAGGGTGGTGGAGTCGGTTCGCATGTAGGTGATGAAGCCGTTCTCGTACAGCTTCTGCGCCACCTGCATGGTCACCTTCGCGCTGAAGCCGAGCTTGCGGCTCGCCTCCTGCTGGAGGGTGGTCGTACGGAAGGGAGCGTAGGGCGACCGACGGTAGGGCTTGGACTCCACCGAGCGGACGGCGAAGTCGGTGCCCTCCAGGGCGGCGGCCAGCGCGCGGGCGGCGGCCTCGTCCAGGTGGAGCACCTGGCCCCGGCCGCCGTCCTTGAGCCGGCCGTCGGGGCCGAAGTCGCGGCCCTGCGCGACGCGGCGGCCGTCCACCGCGGTCAGCCGGGCGGCGAAGGAGGACGGGTCGGCGGCGTCGACGGCCCCGTGGCCGCGGCCGGTGGAGAAGGTGCCGGTCAGGTCCCAGTACTCGGCGGGGCGGAACGCGATGCGCTCGCGCTCGCGCTCGACGACCAGCCGGGTCGCGACGGACTGCACGCGGCCCGCCGAGAGCCTGGGCATGACCTTCTTCCACAGCACCGGCGAGACCTCGTAGCCGTAGAGCCGGTCGAGGATGCGGCGGGTCTCCTGGGCGTCGACCAGTCGCTGGTTGAGTTCGCGGGTGTTGGAGACGGCCGCGCGGATGGCGTCCTTGGTGATCTCGTTGAAGACCATCCGGCGGACCGGGACCTTGGGCTTGAGCACCTCCTGGAGGTGCCAGGCGATGGCCTCGCCCTCGCGGTCCTCGTCGGTGGCCAGGAACAGCTCGTCGGACTCCGCCAAGAGCTGCTTGAGCTTCTTGACCTGGTCCTTCTTGTCGCTGTTGACGACGTACAACGGCTCGAAATCGTGGTCGACGTCGACGCCGAGCCGGGCCCACGGCTCGCCCTTGTACTTGGCCGGGACCTCGGCGGCCCCGTTCGGCAGGTCGCGGATGTGCCCGACGCTGGCCTCGACCACGTAGCCAGGACCGAGGTAGCCCTTGATCGTCTTGGCCTTGGCCGGCGACTCGACGATCACGAGTCGGCGCCCGCCGTGTGTGGTCCTGCTGGTCGGGGACAACTTCTTCTCGCTCTTCTCTCCGGTTCCGTGGCTTCCTGGTTCCGGTCCGTGGTCGGCTCTGGGTTCTGCTTGCGCTCTCGCTGCGGAGTGTGACGGTACCTCCCGCCCCCGTGTCAAACGGGAAAAGTCCGCAACGCCACTCGAACGGTAACCCGACAACCACCATTCCTGCCGCCCGGTGGCGACTGGCAAGATGTGGCCGTCTGTCTGTCCCAGCGATCCACCACTCGGGGGAATTCCATGTCCGACCCGTACCAGCAGAACCCGTACGGCCAGCCGCAGCAGCCGCAGAACAACCCCTACGCCCAGCAGCCCGGCCAGCCCGGCCAGCCGGGCCAGCCCGCGTACGGCTACCCGCAGCAGACCCCGCCGCCCGTCGCGCCGGGGCCCTACGCCGCGGACCCGAACGCGCCGTACGGGTACGACGCCTACGGCCGTCCCTACTCCGACAAGTCCAAGGTCGTCGCGGGCGTGCTCTCCCTCTTCCTGGGAGGCTTCGGCATCGGACGCTTCTACACCGGCCACACCGGCCTGGCCCTGGGACAGCTGTTCACCTGCGGCGGCTGCGGCATCTGGTCGCTGATCGACGGCATCATGCTGCTCACCCAGGACGGCGCCACGGACGCGCAGGGCCGCGTGCTGCGGAGCTGATCCGCGGTGACCAAGGCGTCCGCCCGGTTCCGCGCCCTGCGCTCCCACCCGGCCGCGCCGCCCCTGACGGCGCTCGCGGCCGGGCTCGCCGGGGCCGGCTACCTGTGGGGAACCAACCCGCACGAGTCCGGGCAGCTCCTGCCGCGCTGCCCGTTCAACTGGACGACCGGGCTGCTGTGCCCGGCGTGCGGCGGTACGCGCATGGCGTACGACCTGATGCACGGGGACGTCGCCGCCGCCTTCCACGACAACGCCCTGCTGTTGACGCTGGGGGTTCCGGCGGCGGCGTACTTCGGCGGTCGGTGGCTCGTGGAGGGGTTGCGCGGGCGCCGCTACCGGCCGTCGCCGGGGAAGGCGGGCACGGCGGTGATCCTGGGGGTGGCCGTGGTGTGGGCGGTCGCGCGGAACCTGATCGGCTGACCTCTTCCGCCCCTCGCTCCCCTTTCCTCCCCCTCTTCTCCGGCTCTCTCCCCACGCCCCACGAGTCGCCCCGAATAACCGTTCGATCACGACTCCGGGGCGACGGCAACCCTCGGGGCCCGTCGACGGTCAGGGATGTCGCCGCGGCACGACGGGCGTGTACCAGGAGATCGCGGCCGTACCCGACGAACCACGAAGGAGCCACCCATGGCGTTCACCGGCACCGCGCCCAACGGTCAGCCGTACTCCGACAAGTCCAAGATGACCGCCGGCCTGCTGCAGATCTTTCTGGGTGGCCTGGGCATCGGCCGCTTCTACACCGGTCACACCGGCATGGCCATCGGGCAGCTTCTGACCTGCGGCGGCTGCGGCATCTGGTCGCTGATCGACGGCATCCTCTTCCTCACCAGCGACGACCGCACCGACAGCCAGGGCCGCGTCCTGCGCGGCTGACACCGCCGTGCGGCGACCGCGTTCCGCGCGGTCGCCGCACGGCAGCGCGACGGCCCGCGTCCCGAGGGGGACGCGGGCCGTCCGCGTTCACCGGCCGGACGCCGGCGGAAGGGATCGGGAGGGGCTCAGGGACGGGTGAAGGCCCAGACGCCGACAGCCAGGGAGACCACGCCGAACAGGGAGGTGAGCACGGCCGCCACGGCCGGGTTCGCCCCCTCCGCCACGGGCTCGCGCATCCGTACGCGTATCGAGGTCCACAGCAGGAGTCCGACGCCGAACAGCGTGAAGGCCGCCCCGGCGAAGACAGCGGGTCCACTCTCCATGCGGAGCACGGTGACACCCGCGGGGGACCCGCGGGCGAACACGGGGTGAACGCCGCCGGCCGGCCGGCGGATGAACGTCCGCGCGCGCCGCGCGTCCGTCCGCGTCCGTCCGCGTCCGTCCCGTTTCGCGCCGTCCGTCACATGTCCCGCAGGGGCAGCAGGAAGCCCTGCTCGACCAGCAGCCGGATCGACTCCGGGGTGCGGTCGCGCAACTCGACCGGGTTCTCCCCGAGGAGCTGGGCGATGGCGTCGACGATGCGGCCCGCCGGGAGCGAGCCGTCGCACACGCCCGCGAAGCCCGCGCCGACCGTGTCCACCCTCGTCGCTCGGCGCATGCCCCGGTTCTGGCGCAGCACCACGTACTCCGGATCGTCGGCGCCGGGCTTGCCGATCTGCTCCTGCACCACCTCGTCCACGAGCCGGAAACGGGTGGCGAGCAGGGCCGCGTCGTCCATGGCGCGCAGGAAGTCCCGGCGCTCGAAGTGGGCGCGGACCGTCTCGCCGAGCGGCTGCTCGACGGGGTGCGGCCACTCCTCGACGGTGACGGACGGCCGCTCGGCGCCCGACTTGCGCAGGGTGATCCAGCCGAAGCCGACGGCCGTGGTGCCGCGCGCCTCGAACTCGTCCAGCCAGGCGTCGTACTTCGCGGCGTACACCGCCGGGTCGCCCAGGTGGTCGCCGCCGTCGCGCAGCCACAGCTCGGCGTACTGGGCGACGTCCTGCACCTCGCGCTGCACGATCCAGGCGTCGCAGCCGCGCGGCACCCAGGAGGCCAACCGCTCGCGCCAGTCCCGGCCGTCGGCGTGCTCCCAGTTGGCCAGGAGCTGGCAGTAGCCGCCGTCGGCGAGGTGGTCGGCGGCGTTCTCGACGAGGGTCCGACACAGGTCGTCGCCGCCCATGCCGCCGTCCCGGTAGGTGAGGCGCGCCCCGTCGGCGGCGCGGGGGGAGATGACGAAGGGCGGGTTGGAGACGATCAGGTCGTAGGGCGCCTCCCCCTCGACCGGCTCGAAGAGGGACCCCTCGCGCAGCTCGGGCTCGGGCGCGCCGGAGAGGGCCAGGGTGAGGCGGGTGAAGCGCAGGGCGCGGGGGTTGACGTCGGTGGCGGTGACGTGGTCGGCGTGCCGGGCGGCGTGCAGCGCCTGGATGCCCGAGCCGCTGCCGAGGTCCAGGGCACGGGCCACCGGGGTCCGCACCGTGATGCCCGCCAGGGTCGTCGAGGCGCCGCCGACCCCGAGGACGAGCCGCGAGCGGTCCACCGCGTCCGTCGCCGCGACCGTCCCCGTGTCCTTGGCGGTACGGATGCCGCCGGCGCCGCCGACCGCGCAGCCGAGGTCGGAGACGATCCACCAGTTCCGCCCCTCGGGGCCGCCGTAGGGCCGGACGTCCACCGTCGCCCGCACCCCGTCCGGGCCGGCGCCGTCCTCGTCGCGGAGCAGCCAGCCGTCGGCGAGCGCGTCGTCGACCGGGAGCGCGGCGCGGGCCCGCCCGTACGGCACCGGACGCTGGAGCAGGAACAGCCGCACCAGCGTCTCCAGCGGTCCGTCGCCGCGCGTGGCGCGCAGCGCGGGCACGGTCTCGCCGCGGGCGAGGGCGGCGTAGGCGGGGGCGCCGAGCAGTTCCAGCAGTCCGTCGGGGGTGAAACCGGCGGCGAGGAAGGCGTCGCGCAGTCGGGGAAGGGCAGGGCCGGGGGCGGGGAGGCGGTCCGTACTCACCTCCCCATTGTCACGTGGACGGTCACGTGGAGACACCGGCCCCGTGCCGGGCGCCCGCCGCTACGCCGCCGAGGCGCTCGGCGACGTCGAGGGCTTCCGGCAGCCTTCCTGGTTGGCCATGGCGGCGCCGAGCTCGCCCTCCTGGAGCCTGTCCAGCGCCCGGTCGCCGCTCTTGCCGAGCTTGCCCAGCTCGTCGGCTATCTCCCCGAGGCCGTCGGCGAACTTCGCCCGGTCCTTGGTGTCCAGTTCGTCGGCCTGCTTCTTGAGGTCGGCGTACTTGCCGGACATGTCGTCGAGTTGGCGGACCGCGTCCTTCTGGAGCTTGGCGCCGTTCTCCACGGGCGGCGCGCCCGCCTTGTCCACGGCTCTCGCCAGCGCGCCGTACGCCTGGGAGATGTCCCCGAACGCCTTCGCGTCGATCTCCTTGACCTCCGCCGGGGACCTCTCGCCCTCGGTGGCCCGGGTGATCTCGGTGTTGGCCTGCTGGATCTTCTTCACCTGGGGCTGGACCTGGTCGCAGACCTTCCGGGCCCACGCGTTGGTCTTCTCTTCCTTGTCGTCGCCGCACCCACTGAGCGCGAGCACGAGCACCGCGCTGCCGGCCAGGGTGGTCGCAAGCTTCTTGTTCACTCCGGATCGGTCCCTTCGTGGCTGTCCGGGCCGGAACATACACGCAGACGGCCCAACGTCCGGTGTGCGCGCCACACCCTGTGAGGTGTTTTGGTGTGTTATGTGACCACTTGAGGCAAGCGCATCTCACACGGCTCGGGCGTGTCTCCCGGCCGCCGCGCCCCGGCCGTGCCCGGTCCGCGCCCGAGCCGGCCGGGGCACGCGG
>NZ_BAAASZ010000008.1:50964-104856 GCF_039533145.1 Streptomyces macrosporus | reverse complement strand
GCACGGTGTCCGTGCGTGCCGCCCACCCGTGCGGGACCCCGCCGAGAGGGTCCGGCCCTACGGGGACGTCATCGGAGCCTCGGGCTCCGACGGGCCCGAACCGTCTCCCGACCTGTCGGAGGGGTGATCGGCCTCCCCCTTCCGACCGTCCCCGCCGCTCCCGTCGGTCCGCCGCTCTCTCCGCCCTCGCCGCTCGTGTCGCCGACCGCGATGCCGCGCCGCTTGGAGACGCGGACCGCGACGACGATGATCGCCAGGGCGATGGCCGCGACGACGATCCGCGCCCCGACATGGGCGTCGTCCCCGTGGCCGAGCTGCACCACCGCCGGCGCGATCAACAGCGCCACCAGGTTCATCACCTTCAGCAGCGGGTTGATCGAGGGGCCGGCGGTGTCCTTGAACGGATCGCCGACCGTGTCCCCGATGACGGTGGCGGCGTGGGCCTCGCTGCCCTTGCCGCCGTGCCGGCCGTCCTCGACGAGCTTCTTGGCGTTGTCCCACGCGCCGCCGGAGTTGGCGAGGAAGACCGCCATCAGCGTGCCCACGCCGATGGCTCCGGCGAGGAAGGAGCCGAGCGCGCCCACGCCGAGGGTGAAACCGACGGCGATGGGCGCCATCACGGCCAGCAGGCCGGGGGTGGCCAGCTCGCGCAGCGCGTCCTTGGTGCAGATGTCCACGACGCGGCCGTACTCGGGCTTCTCGGTGTAGTCCATGATTCCGGGCCTCTCACGGAACTGGCGCCGCACCTCGAAGACCACCGAACCGGCCGACCGGGAGACCGCGTTGATCGCCAGCCCGGAGAAGAGGAAGACCACGGAGGCGCCCAGAACGAGGCCGACCAGGTTGTTCGGCTGCGAGATGTCCAGGCTCAGGCCGAGCTCCCCGGCGCGGGCGTTCACGTCCTCCACGGCGGTGGCGATCGCGTCGCGGTAGGAGCCGAAGAGGGCGGAGGCGGCCAGCACCGCGGTGGCGATGGCGATGCCCTTGGTGATGGCCTTGGTGGTGTTGCCCACGGCGTCGAGGTCGGTGAGCACCTGGGCGCCCGCGCCCCGGACGTCGCCGGACATCTCGGCGATGCCCTGGGCGTTGTCGGAGACCGGGCCGAAGGTGTCCATGGCGACGATCACGCCGACGGTGGTGAGCAGGCCGGTGCCGGCCAGGGCGACGGCGAACAGCGCCAGCATGACGGAGGCGCCGCCCAGCAGGAAGGCGCCGTAGACGCCGAGGCCGATCAGCAGGGCCGTGTAGACCGCGGACTCCAGGCCGAGGGAGACCCCGGAGAGGATCACGGTGGCGGGGCCGGTCAGCGACGTCCTGCCGATGTCGCGGACGGGCCTGCGGCCGGTCTCCGTGAAGTAGCCGGTGAGCTGCTGGATCAGCGCGGCGAGCACGATGCCGATGGCGACCGCGATCAGTGCCAGCACCCGCGGGTCGCCGGCGTGGCCGACGATGTCGGGGTCGGTGACGCCGCCGAGCTCGTCGTAGTCGGAGGGCAGGTAGGCGAACGCGGCGACGGCCACCAGGCCCAGCGAGATCACCGCGGAGAGGAAGAAGCCGCGGTTGATGGCGCTCATGCCGCTGCGGTCGGCGCGGCGGGGCGCGACCGCGAAGACGCCGATCACGGCGGTGACGACGCCGATCGCCGGGACGAGCAGGGGGAAGACCAGGCCGAAGTCGCCGAAGGCGGCCGTGCCCAGGATCAGGGCGGCCACCAGGGTGACGGCATAGGACTCGAAGAGGTCGGCCGCCATGCCCGCGCAGTCGCCCACGTTGTCGCCGACGTTGTCCGCGATGGTGGCGGCGTTGCGCGGGTCGTCCTCGGGGATGCCCTGCTCCACCTTGCCGACGAGGTCGGCGCCCACGTCGGCGGCCTTGGTGAAGATGCCGCCGCCGACCCGCATGAACATCGCGATCAGGGCGGCGCCCAGACCGAAGCCCTCCAGCACCTTGGGGGCGTCGGCCGCGTAGACGAGCACCACGACGGCGGCGCCCAGCAGGCCGAGGCCGACGGTGAACATGCCGACGACGCCGCCCGTGCGGAAGGCGAGCTTCATCGCCCGGTGGGAGACCTCGGTCAGGTCCCTCTCGGGCTCGCCCTCGCCGGGGGTCGCCTCCCGCGCGGCGGCGGCGACCCGCACGTTGCTGCGCACCGCGAGCCACATGCCGATATAGCCGGTGGTCGCGGAGAAGCCGGCACCGACCAGGAAGAACACCGAGCGGCCCATTCGCTCGCCCACGCCTTCCGCCGGGAGCAACATCAACAGGAAGAAGACCACGACGGCGAATACGCTCAGAGTGCGCAACTGCCGTGCCAGATAGGCATTCGCGCCCTCCTGCACGGCGGCGGCGATCCTCCGCATGCCTTCGGTGCCCTCGCCCGCCGCGAGCACCTGGCGCACCAGCACCACGGCGACGACCAGAGCCGCCGCGGCGACGAGCGCGACAACCAGGACCAGACCGCGGTTGCCGCTGGTGAGAACGGCCTCGGCGAGCTGTAGCCGACTCTGTGAAAGGAAGGGTTGCCGTGCCATTCGTCCTCCTCGACGTTTGGCACACGGGCGCGCTCGAGCACGCTCGGGCGTCCTGCCGCAAAGATGTCGACGGATTGCGGAAGCGCCCCGTGTCACAACCAGGGTGCGACATTCGCTATTGGTCCGCACCCGCAGAGATCGAATGACGGCGAAAAACAATTCCCCCGGACGGCGAAGATATTCGTCTTCCGCGCCGCGGGGGAAATGATCTCGAAGAATACCGGGCGGTCCCGGAACGGGGTCAGGGCTCGACGGACGCCGAGGTGGTCGGCCAGCTCATCCTGATGAGGCCGCCGTGTCCGTCGGCGGTCACCTCGAGGTCGTCCACCAGACCGCTGATCACCGCGAGCCCCATGTCGCCCTCGTCGTCGATCTCGGTTCCGTCCCCGTCGGAGGAGGAGCCGTGCACCGGACCGTGCGCGGCCCGCGGGGCGTCGTCGCCGACCTCGATGCGGAACGTCTTCTCGTCCTCGCTCAGCGCCACCCGGACCGGCGTCTCCAGACCGTGGCCGATGTGGAGGCCGACCGCCCTGCTGCACGCCTCGCCCACCGCGAGCCGGACCTCGTCGAGGACGGCCTCGTCGACACCGGCCCGACGTGCCACGGCGGCCGCCACCAGACGCGCCGTTCTGACGTGCTCGGGCAGCGGGCTGAAACGCAGTTCGACGGTGGCCATGCCATCCCCCTCGGTAAATACGTGCGGTCACCTGATGACCCGATGCCTGCGGTGGCCAAGGGGTACCGGGCCGGCACACACGTGCGCGCGGCCCGGTACCCCTGATCGCCGCCTTGTGCGGGCTTGTTCCGGCTCGACTTCTCTCGGTCGGCTCAGTCGGTGGCAGCCACGGCCTCGTCGACCGAGGTGTGGATGGGGAACACCTTGGTCAGGCCGGTGATACGGAAGATCTTGAGAATGCGCTCCTGGTTGCAGACCAGGCGCAGCGAGCCCTCGTGGGCACGCACCCGCTTGAGCCCGCCGACGAGCACACCCAGGCCGGTGGAGTCGAGGAAGTCAACGCCCTCCATGTCCACGACCAGGTGGTAGCTGCCGTCGTTCACCAGCTCGACCAGTTGCTCACGCAACTTGGGCGCGGTGTATACATCGATCTCGCCACCCACCGAGACGATCGTGCGATCGCCGACGGTACGGGTCGACAGGGACAGGTCCACGGATCCTCCAGCACCTTGCTATCGAGCGGTCCGCCCCCCTGGGATTCCCCGCCCAGGGCGGGAAGGGGACCTCCCCACCGGTGGTGGAGAGCGTCTCCCCGCCGAGGGTGGGACTGGGCCTCCCCACCGAAGGTAGGGGACGGATCGGCAGCCGCAGAAGCATTCAATCACTTACCCAGGGGCCTGCACGACGCCTTGCGACCATTGTCCGTCGCGCCGGTGACACACTCGATGCCGATGGCCAACGACCACCACGCGACGTCGGCAGACGCACGCCCCTCCCCCTCGTCTCCCCGAGCGGTTCTCCAGAGCCTCGCCGCCGGGGCGGACCGGGCCATGCGCATCACCCATACGGAGCACTTGCCCCCGCGGAACGGTCGTCATGCGGACTGGCCTGGCCAGATTCGGTCGGAAGTAATCGACGCGATCCGGACGGCGGGCATCGACCGCCCGTGGGAGCACCAGGCCCGCACCGCCGAGCACGCCCTGCGGGGCGAATCGGTGGTCATCGCCACCGGCACGGCGTCGGGCAAGTCCCTCGCCTACCTGGCCCCGGTGCTCAGCACCCTGCTGGACGGCGCCGAGGCACCGAACGGACGCGGCGCCACCGCCCTGTACCTCGCCCCGACCAAGGCGCTCGCCGCCGACCAGCGGCGGGCCGTGGGCGAGCTGGCCGCGCCGCTGGGCAGCGCGGTCCGTCCGGCCGTGTACGACGGCGACACCCCGGTCGAGGAGCGCGAGTGGGTGCGGCAGTACGCCAACCTCGTGCTCACCAACCCCGACATGCTGCACCGCGGGATACTCCCCGCCCACCCCCGCTGGTCCTCCTTCCTGCGAGCCCTGCGCTACGTGGTCGTCGACGAGTGCCACACCTACCGCGGGGTGTTCGGCTCCCACGTCGCCCAGGTGCTGCGCCGGCTGCGGCGTGTGTGCGGTCGCTACGGCAGCGCCCCGGTCTTCCTCCTGGCCTCCGCCACCGCGGCCGAACCGGGCGAGGCCGCGACGCGGCTCACCGGCCTGCCCGTCACCGAGATCACCGAGGACGCCTCTCCGCGCGGCGAGATGGTCTTCGCCCTGTGGGAGCCCCCGCTGACGGAGATGCGCGGCGAGCGCGGCGCCCCCGTCCGGCGGACGGCCACCGCCGAGACCGCCGACCTCCTCACCGACCTGGCCGTGCGCGGCGTGCGGACCGTCGCCTTCGTCCGCTCCCGGCGCGGCGCCGAGCTGATCTCGGTGATCGCCCGGGAACGGCTCGCCGAGGTGGACCGCGCCCTGGCCGAACGGGTCGCCGCCTACCGCGGCGGCTATCTGCCCGAGGAGCGCCGCGCCCTGGAACGGGCCCTGCACTCCGGCGACCTCCTCGGCCTGGCCGCCACCACCGCCCTCGAACTGGGCATCGACGTCTCCGGCCTCGACGCCGTCCTGCTGGCCGGCTGGCCCGGCACCCGGGCCTCGCTGTGGCAGCAGGCCGGGCGCGCCGGACGGGCGGGCCAGGGAGCCCTGGCCGTCCTCGTCGCCCGGGACGACCCGCTGGACACCTATCTCGTCCACCACCCCGACGCGATCTTCCGCCGTCCCGTGGAGTCCACCGTCCTGGACCCGGACAACCCCTACGTCCTCGCCCCCCACCTGTGCGCCGCCGCGGCGGAGATCCCCCTCACCGAGGCCGACTTCGCGCTGTTCGGTCCGGCCGTGCCGGAGTTGATGCCGCAGTTGGAGCGGCGCGGACTGCTGCGCCGCCGAGGGACGGGCTGGTACTGGACCCGCCGCGAACGGGCCACCGACCTCACCGACATCCGCGGCCGGGGCGGCAGGCCCGTCCAGGTCGTGGAGGCGGGCACGGGACGGCTGCTGGGCACGGTCGACGCCGCGGCCGCCCACACCACCGTCCACGACGGCGCGGTCCACCTCCACCAGGGCCGCACCTACGTGGTCGAGCGCCTCGACCTGGACGACGCGGTCGCCCTGGTGAAGGAGGCCGGTCCGCCTTGGACCACGATGGCCCGGGACACCACCTCGATCTCCGTCCTGGAGACCGACGCCGAGGTCCCCTGGGGCGAGGCGCGGCTCTGCTTCGGCTCGGTCGAGGTCACCAACCAGGTCGTCTCCTACCTGCGCCGCAAGCTCGTCACCGGCGAGGTGCTCGGCGAGACCAAACTCGACCTGCCGCCGCGCACCCTGCGCACCCGCGCGGTGTGGTGGACGGTCACCGAGGACCAGCTCGACGCCGCCCGGGTGGGCCCGGAGGTGCTGCCCGGGGCCCTGCACGCCGCCGAGCACGCCTCCATCGGCATGCTGCCCCTCTTCGCCACCTGCGACCGCTGGGACATCGGCGGCGTGTCCGTCCCCCTCCACCCCGACACCCTCCTGCCGACCGTCTTCGTCTACGACGGGCACCCCGGCGGCGCCGGCTTCGCCGAGCGCGCCTTCCACACCGCCCACGAATGGCTGACCGCGACCCGCCAGGCCATCGCCGCCTGCGAGTGCGACAGCGGCTGCCCGTCGTGCATCCAGTCGCCCAAGTGCGGCAACGGCAACGACCCCCTGCACAAGAGCGGCGCCGTCCGACTCCTCACCGAGCTGCTGCGGCAGGCCCCGCCCGGGCCCGCACCGCGGCGGCGTACGGACCCGCCCGCACCCGCACCGTGAGGTCGGCGACGAGGTCCCGCACCTGGCAGCGCACCACCCGCGCCCGCTGCGCGGCGGCCACCTCCCGGGCGGCGGCGCACGCCGCCTCCGCGCCCAGGACGGCGCGGTCGGCCGCGGCGAGCGCCGCCGTGTCCGCCGCCGCTCCCGCGCGGTGCCGTGCCGCCACGGCCTGTCCCAGGCCCACCACGCCCACCGCCACCAGGCAGAGCACCACCCCGCACAGGACCGCCCACACCGTGGCCGAGCCCCGCTCCCGGTCATCCCGGTTCCACACGTGCCACCGCCTCCGCCTCCACCTCCACGTCCAGCGGCCCGGGGCCGGCCGCCCGGGCCGTCACCCGGACCCGCACCAGCTCGCCCTCCCGCGCCATCTCCACCCCCGCTCCACGCGGCGCGACCGCCCGCACCGCCTGCCGGATCCTCTCCGGCGGCTCGTCCCGGGCCGCCGCCCGCGCACCCGCGCCCGCCGCGTCCACGCACCGGACCTGCGCGACCATCGCCGTCACGCCCCACAGCAACATCCCGAGCAGAGCCACCAGGGACGGCACCACCACGGCCGTCTCGGCCGTGACGTGGCCGCGCTCCCGCGCCCCCGCTCCGCCCGCCCCGAGAGGCCGCTTCTCAGAAGCCCGCATCGAGCGCCCGCTCGATCAGCCCCCGCATCGCCGTGCTCACCGGACCGCTGGTGACGATCTTGTAGAGCACCGCCGCGAACCCCGCCGCCGCGATCGTGCCCACCGCGTACTCCGCGGTGCTCATCCCGGCCTGCGCGTCCTGGCTCCGCGCCCTGCGCACGACCCGGTCGATCCGCTCCCTCGTCCATCCCCACATGACCCTCTCCTCACTTTCCGCCGTCGTCGTTCCGTCGGTGTCGTTCCGTCGGTGTCGTTCCGTCGTCGTGGTTTCGTCGGCGTGGTTCCGCCGTCTTCGTTCCGTCGTCCTCGCCACGGCCCGCCGTGGCCATCCACGCGGCTCACATCAGCGCCCCCGCCAGGCCGATGACCACCGGGACCACGCCCGCCAGCAGGAAGGCGGGCAGGAAGCACAGGCCCAGTGGCGCCGTGACCAGGACCGCCGCCCGCCGGGCCCGTTCCGTGGCCGCCCTCGCGCGACGGGCCCGGCACTCCGCGGCCAACCGGCCCACCGGTTCCACCGCGGGCACCCCGGTCGTCCCCGCCCGTTCCAGACAGCGCGCCAACCCCGCGGCCCCCGGCACCTCGCCCAGCCGCCCCCAGACGGCCGCCGGGTCGCCGCCGAGCCCGAGTTCGGCCGAGGCCCGCACCAGCCGTTCGCCGAGCGGACCCCCGATCGAGCCGCCCACCGCACCGGCCGCCTCACGCGGCCCCGACCCCGCAGCCAGACAGGCGGCCAGCAGTTCCGCGACGATCGGCACCTGACCGATCAGCCGCGACTCGTCGCCCCCGCCAAGCGATTCGAGGTTTTTGCCCGGATATGCTCTCTTCGTCTGCCCCGGCCGGTCTCCGCGGCCACGCGCGACGCACCTCAGGCCGTACGCCACGGCCATCCCGAGGAGACAGCCGACCACACCGCCGACCAGGACGAACCCCAGCGCCACGACCCCGGACGCCACCGCCGCCTCCCGAACCGGCAACCGCCTCCACACCCCGACCGACCACGAAGTCCTCCGCCCACCGGTTCCGGACCCCGACAGGGCCGCCAGTCGCCGTCTTCGCACCCTCCTCGCCGGCAGCACCGCGTCCACCAGGCACACGGCGACCGGCACGGACAGGGCCGCACAGGTTGTCCACAGCCTGTGGACGACTTCCCCGCTCATCCCCGACCGCCTTCCTCCGCCGTTCGGACGATCCGCGAGACCCAGGCCAATCCGGCCCACTCCAAGAGCCCCGCCGCCACCAGGCAGGCCCATCCGGCCGGACTGTGGAGCAGCACCCGCAGCGGCTGCGCGCCCATGGCACCGCCCAACAGCAGCCCGAAGACCGGCAGCAGCGCCAACACCACCGCCGTGGACCGCGGACCCGCCAACTGGGCGCGCAGTTCCTCCCGTTGGTCGCGTTCCGAGCGCAGGGCCCCGGCCACCCGGTCCAGCCCGTCCGCGAGTCCCGCGCCCCCGTCCACCGCCACCTGCCAGCACGCGGCCATCCCGGTCAGCCCGTCCGCCCCCTCCTGCCGGGCCGCCTGACGCAACGCCCCCGGCACGTCCCCGCCGAAGCGGGCCGCCGCCAGCACCGCCGCCCCACCGTCTCCGAACCCGGGCATGCCGACCGCCAGCAGCGCTCGCTCCGGTGTACGGCCCGCCCGCAGTTCCCCGGCGATCGCCGAGCACAGGTCGATGACGGCCTCCTCCCGCAGCTCCCGCGCGCGCCGCCGCTCCCGCCGCCGCAGCCGGCGTCCGAGCAACGGGACCGCCACGGCGCCCGCCAGCAGTGGCAGCACCGACTCCCCCAACAGCGCCAGCGCCGCGCCGCCCGCCAGACACCACCCCTCACGCCCCCATCGGGCTCCGAGGCGCCGTACGGCCCGGACGACGGCCGCCACCCCCGGCCCTCCGGCGCCACCCCAGCGGGGCACCGGCTCCGCGCCGTCCGCGCACAGCAGCCGCGCCCGGCGCACCCCCTCCCGGGAACCGCCCGTCAGCCGACTCAGCGCGCCCGCGCACACCAGCGCCGCGCACACCGATCCCGCGTACAGCACGCCCGGCTGCCCCTCCGCCGCGATCACAGCGCACCCCCGCTCCGCGCGCACAACCGCTCCAACCGCGGCCAGCCCCGCTCACGGACGAAGCCGTCCGGGCCCCACACCGCGGCGGGCACGGTCGCCACCAGGCCGTACCGGTCCTGCTCCACCACGTGGATCTCGGCGATCCGCCGCCGGCCTCGGCGATCCCGCGCCAGGTGGAGGACCACCGACAGCGCCGCCGCGAGCTGGCTGTGCAGGGCGGCCCTGTCGAGCCCGGCCGTGGTGCCCAGCGCCTCCAGCCGGGCGGGCACGTCGGCCGCCGCGTTGGCGTGCACCGTCCCGCACCCGCCCTCGTGGCCGGTGTTCAGCGCGGCCAGCAGATCCGTGACCTCCGCGCCCCGCACCTCGCCGACCACCAGCCTGTCCGGCCGCATCCGCAGCGCCTGCCGCACCAGATCCCGCAGGGACACCCGACCCGCGCCCTCCTGATTGGCCGGTCTGGTCTCCAGCCGGACCACGTGCGGATGGTCGGGCCGCAGCTCGGCGGAGTCCTCGGCCAGGACGATCCGCTCCCGCGGTCCCACCAGCCCCAGCAGGGTCGACAACAGCGTCGTCTTGCCCGAGCCCGTCCCCCCACTGACCAGGAACGACAGCCGGGCGTCCAGGATCGCCCGCAGCAGCCGGTCGCCGCCGCGCGGCACCGTCCCCGCCGCCACCAGCTCCGGCAGGGCGAAGGCGCGCGGTCTGACCACCCGCAGGGACAGGCACGTACAGCCGACCGCCACCGGTGGCAGCACCGCGTGCAGCCGGGTGCCGTCCGGAAGCCGGGCGTCCACCCAGGGACGGGCGTCGTCCAGCCTCCGTCCCGCCGAGGTCGCCAGCCGCTGGGCCAGCCGGCGGACCGCCGCCGCGTCCGGGAAGCGGACTCCGGTGCGCTCCACCCCGCTGCCCCGGTCCACCCAGACCTCGTCCGGCGCCGTCACCAGCACGTCCGTCACGTCCGGCTCGGCGAGCAGCGGTTCGAGCGGCCCGGCTCCCACCATCTCCGACCGCAGGGCCTCCACCACGCCCAACACCGCGCTGTCCCCGAGCAGCCGGCCCTGGGCCCGCAGCGCCGCCGCGACCCGGGCGGGCGTGGGCTCGGCGCCGGTCTCCGCCAGCCGCAGCCGTACCGCGTCCACCAGCGTCCGCGGGGCCCGGGGCCCGACGGTCGCGCCCTCCGCGCTCGCGCGGGCGTCCGTGCGCGCGCTCATACGGCCACGCTCCCCAGGCCGCCGACGGGCGGAGCCCCGCCGTTCTCGGGCAGCGCCCGTGCCCAGAACTCCGCGCAGAACCGGGCCAGTGGGCCGCGCGCGTCCGCGCCGGGCGGCCGGCCGCCGTCCACCGCCGCCGACAGTCCTCCCTCGGTGGGGACCGCACCGGCGAGCCGCAGCCCGAGCAGCCCCGCGATCTCCGTGCCGTCCAGGCCGCCCGGGCCGCTCCCGGCGGGGCCGCGCACCACCACTCGCAGGTCCCGCAGCACCATGCCCGCCCGGGAGGCCACCCGCTGCGCCGCCGCGACCGCCCGCAACTCGGTGGGGACGACCAGCAGACCGAGGTCGAGTTGGGTCAGCGCCTCGGCGACCGCTTCGTCCAGACGCCGCGGCAGGTCCACCACGACCACCCCGCCGAGGCGTCTGGCCGCGCCCAGCACCGCGCGCACCGCCTCGGGCGGGACGACCGTGCTGTCCCCGCGGTCCCAGCTGAGCACGCGCAGCCCGTGCAGCCTCGGCAGGGACTCCTCCAGCGCCATGCCGCCGACCCGGCCGCGCGACTCGGCGAACGCGGGCCAGCGCAGGCCCTCCGCCCGCTCTCCGCCGAGCAGGATGTCCAGTCCGCCGCCGAGCGGGTCGCCGTCGACGAGCACCGTGCGGTGCCCCGCCCGCGCCGCCGTGACCGCCAGCGCGCACGCCAGGGTGGAGGCCCCGGCGCCGCCCCGGCCGCCCATCACCCCGACGGTCAGCGCCTGCCGTCCGACGCCCTCGGCCGCGTCGGCGATGCGGCCGGTGAGCCACGACTCCCCGTCCGGCAGGAGCACCACGTGCTCCGCGCCGATCCCCATGCCGCGCCGCCAGACGCCGGGGTCGTCCGGATCCCGCCCGACGAGCAGCACCCCGGCCCGGCGGGCGGGCGAGCGCGCCGAGCGGAGCAGCGGCCCGGCCCGATCGTCCCCGACCAGGACCAGCGGAGCGCTCTCCCAGGCCCCGGGACCCGGCGGAATCCCGTGTGCCACTTCCGCCTCGGCTCCCGCCGCCGCGCACAGCCGCAGCAGGTCGTCCAGCAGTTTCTCGTCCTCCGTGACGATCAGGATGCTTTCGGTCACCGTCACCGTCCCCTTCCGGATTCGCACTCTCCAGTTCGCGGAACATCCGCGAACGCCGTGCTCAATCACCGTGCCGGGGATCGGAAAAACGAGATGATCTTGGTCTAAATACGGGGACAACTCGGCAGTTGTGAATAACTTGCCCACCCAAACGGGTGGCTTCCCATGAGCAGCCTGACGGACACGGAGAGTGACCGATCGGGAGAGGCGGGACGCCGGCGCCCCGGAGGGCCGAGGGCGGGGAGAAGAGGGCGCCGGAGGACGCGACATGCCCCCGGACATGCGACGACCCCCGCCGGGGGGGAGAGCGGGGGTCGTCTCCACGGCCGACTCGGGGGGGGAGGAGCCGGACCGGGGTAGCACGGTCGCGAACGATCCGTGACTTCCATGGTGTACCCGAGAGCCTTCTCAGGCAAACCCACGCGCCCCACCTTACGCCGAATGGCGGGCGCATATGCTCACCCCCGTGGAAAACCACTCGCTGCCGCGCACCGCAGCCTTCTTCGACCTGGACAAGACGGTCATTGCGAAGTCGAGCACGCTCACCTTCGGCAAGTCCTTCTACCAGGGCGGCCTGATCAATCGGCGTGCCGCTCTCCGCACCGCCTACACGCAGTTCGTGTACCTCGTGGGCGGCGCCGACCACGACCAGATGGAGCGGATGCGCGCCTACCTGTCCGAACTGTGCCGCGGCTGGAACGTCCAGCAGGTCAAGGAGATCGTCGCCGAGACGATCCACGAACTCATCGACCCGATCATCTACGACGAGGCCGCGTCCCTCATCGAGGAACACCACCTCGCCGGCCGCGACGTCGTGATCGTGAGCACCTCCGGCGCCGAGGTGGTCGAGCCGATCGGCGAGCTGATCGGCGCGGACCGCGTCGTGGCGACCCGCATGGTCGTCGAGGACGGCTGCTACACGGGCGAGGTGGAGTACTACGCCTACGGCCCGACCAAGGCGGAGGCGGTGCGCGAGCTGGCGGAGTCCGAGGGGTACGACCTCTCCCGCTGCTACGCCTACAGCGACTCGGTCACCGACATACCGATGCTGGAGGCGGTCGGCCACCCGCACGCCGTCAACCCCGACCGGGCGCTGCGCCGGGAGGCGCTGGCCCGGGACTGGCCGATCCTCACCTTCCAGCGCCCGGTCCGCCTCAAGCAGCGGCTGCCCGCGCTCTCCATGCCCCAGCGGCCTGCCCTGGCCGCCGCGGTGGCGGTCGGCGCCGCGGCGGCCACCGCCGGCCTGGTGTGGTACGCGAGCCGGAGACGCGCCCGATTCGATGCCGTATAGGAGCACTTGAAGGGAAAAGTAAATTCTGCGGCGAGGTGTTCCGCTTCTCCCCTCGGCGCAGTACAAAGGAACCAGAAGGCCCGCGAGACCTGAACCGAATCGAATCCGAGAGGAAGTCCGGTACAGACAAAGGCCCCACGGACCTGTACATGGAAACCGGGAACCCACGCGCAGCAGACCCGCGATCGGGCCAGCCGCATCGGAGTCGGGCGAAGTCCCCCCCGATGTTCCGGCAGATACCGTGCACGCTTGGTACCCCGGTGGACATGCCAGCGGCGGCACCGGCTCCACGCCGGTGCCGCCGCATCTCGTCGTACGGCCGCTCGTATGACCGCGGCGTCCGCACCGTCCGCGCCGCCCGCCCCCTCCCCCGCGGGCCGCAGAGCCGCGAGAGGGACGGGCCGCGCACGGGGCCGGAAGGTCAGGCCGCCCCTCGCTGCAGGGCCTCACAGACGGCCGTGCTCTCGCGCGCGCCCAACTCCACCGCCCGGCCGCAGTGGGCGATCCACTCGGCCATGCCCTCCGGGGTGCCCGAGACGTACCCCCCCAGGGCGCGGACGTAGCCCTCGTCGCCCTGTTCGGCGTGGCCGACCTCCGCGGGGCAGATGGACTTCGGGTCCAGGCCGCTGCCGACCAGGACGATCCGTTCCGCCGCCCGGGCGACCAGGCCGTTGTACGTGCCGAAGGGACGCAGGGCCATCAGTTCGCCGTGCACCACGGCCGCCACGACGAGCGCGGGCGCGGAGGTGCCGGCCACGACGAGCTGGGCCAGGCCGTCCAGCCGGGCCGAGACCTCGTCGGCGTCCAGCAGCGGGAACCCTTCGAGCAGCGGCTCCGTCACCGGCTCGCCCGCCAGCCGCGGCCGGCCCACCGGTTCGCCTCCGGACCGCACCGAGGTCGTGTCCCGCACGTCGCCGCCCGCCGCCACCAGGTGCAGCCGGGCCAGGACCCGCAGCGGCGACTGCCGCCACACGTCCAGCAGTTGTCCGGCCTCCGCCGTCACCCGCAGCGCCGCGCCGACCGTGCGCGCCTCGGCGTCCGCCCCGAAGTCGCTGCGGCGGCGCACCTCCTCCAGCGGCCAGTCGGCCCCGCCGAGCGCCGCGGAGGACCGGGCGCCGCGCAGCACCGCCTCCGCGGTGACCTCGCTGCTGCGGCGCCGCATCACCCGGTGTCCGTACACCCGGTCCACGGCTCCGCGCACCGATTCGACGGAGTCGGCGACACCGGGCAGCGCGCCCAGCGCGGCAAGGGGATCAGCAGTCGTAGGCATGCCTAGACCCTACGCACCCCCGAACGACGGCCATGCCCCACGTTCGAGTGGTCTTCTTCACGTGAAGCGGCCTCGCGCCCCGGACGTCCGGCTACGCTTCCGGTTATGAAAATCGCTTTCGTTGGAAAGGGCGGCAGCGGCAAGACGACGCTGTCCTCGCTGTTCGTCCGTCATCTCGCCGCCCACCGCGTCCCCGTCGTCGCCGTGGACGCCGACATCAACCAGCACCTGGGGGTCGCGCTGGGGCTGGACGAGGCGGAGGCGGCCGCCCTGCCCGCGATGGGCGCCCATCTGCCGCTGATCAAGGAGTACCTGCGCGGCACCAATCCGCGGATCGCCTCCGTCGAGACGATGATCAAGACGACCCCGCCGGGCGAGGGCTCCCGGCTGCTGCGGATCACCGAGGACAACCCCGTCCACGACGCCTGCGCCCGACGCGTCCGGCTCGACGGCGGCGAGGCACGGCTGATGGCCACCGGCCCCTTCACCGAGGCCGACCTGGGCGTGGCCTGCTACCACTCCAAGGTCGGCGCCGTGGAGCTGTACCTCAATCACCTGGTCGACGGGCGCGGGGAGTTCGTGGTCGTCGACATGACGGCGGGCTCCGACTCCTTCGCCTCCGGGATGTTCACGCGCTTCGACATGACGTTCCTGGTGGCCGAGCCGACCCGCAAGGGCGTGGCGGTCTACCGACAGTACAAGGAGTACGCCCGCGACTGGGGCATCTCCCTGCGCGTGATCGGCAACAAGGTGCGCGGCGAGGACGACCTGGACTTCCTGCGCGCGGAGACCGGTGACGACCTGTTGGTGACCGTCGGGGACTCCGCCTGGGTGCGCGCGATGGAGAAGGGGCGCCCCCGGCCCTTCGTGGAGTTGGAGGACGCCAACCTCGAGGCGCTGCGCACGATGTACGAGGCGGCGGACGCGTCGTACGAGCTGCGCGACTGGGAGCGCTACACCCGGCAGATGGTGCACTTCCACCTGAGGAACGCCGAGAGTTGGGGCAACGCGAGGACGGGCGCCGACCTGGCCGCCCAGATCGACCCCTCCTTCGTCCTGGGCGAGGAGCCGGCCCCCGCGCCCCAGCCCGCCTGACCCCGCCGGCCGCGCCGCGCCGGAGTCCGTCCGGGGCTCCGGCGCGGCGTGTGACGGACGGGGCGGTGGCCCCACCGGATCACCCGGACGGATCACCCCGGCGGATCAATCGGGCGGGGCGGATCGGTCGGGCCGTCCGCAGCGGCTCACGCCGGTTGCCGCGCGGGGTGCCGCGCGCCGGGGCCGGCCGAGGAGGACGGCGGCGCGGTCGAGGGCGTCGAGGGCGCGGCCAGGAAGTCCTTCCACCCGCCCTCCGGGGCCTGTCCCACCTCCAGGGTGCGCAGCTTCTCCAGGGTGGCCGGGTCCTGCTCGTCGAGCCAGTCCACGAGCTGCCGGAAGGAGACGCAGTGGACGTCCTTCTTCGGGCAGACCTCCTTGATAACGTCCTCGACGGCCTTCATGTAGACGCCGCCGTTCCAGTCCTCGAAGTGGTTCCCGACGATCATCGGTGCCCGGTTGCCGTTGTACGCCCGGTCGAAGCCCAGCAGCAGGCCGTCGCGCATCTGGCGTCCCCACGCGGCACGCTGCGACGGGTCGCCGTTGACGGTTCCCGACTGGTTGGCGAGGAAGTTGTAGTCCATCGAGAGCGTCTCGAAGGAGCGGCCGGGCATCGGGACCTCCTGGAGCGGGAGGTCCCACAGCCCACCCTCCTTGTCGGGCCAGACCTGGGTGCCGCTGCCGGAGGAGTCGTAGCGGAAGCCCATCTCCCGGGCGGCCGGCAGCAGGTTCGCCCGGCCCTCCAGGCAGGGGGCGCGGCCGCCGACCAGTTCCTTGTCGTAGTCGAAGGGGAGCGGCTCCTCGCTCGTCCAGCCGGTCGTGGTCTTCCAGTTCCGCACGAACCACTTGGCCTGCTCGATCTCGCTCTTCCACTGCTCGGTCGTCCAGGTGCCGACGCCGGCCGGCCCGCAGAAGTGACCGTTGAAGTGGGTGCCTATCTCGCTGCCGTCGAGCCAGGCGCCGCGCAGCTGCTCCAGCGTGGCCCTGACGTTCTCGTCCTCGAGGTAGCCGATGTCGGAGGCGCCGGGCGAGCGGCCGGGCGGGACGTAGCGGTAGGCCTCCGACTCGGGGAGGACGTAGACGCCGCTGAGGAAGTACGTCATGTGGGCGTCGTACTCCCTGCCCACCCGGCGGAAGCGGGAGAAGAGCCTCTTGTCGTCCTCGCCGGCACCGTCCCAGGAGAAGACGACGAACTGCGGGGGCTTCCGGCCGGCTTCGAGCCGTTCGAACTAGGGTTGGTTGGGTTGGGCGCCTATGGACGCGGTGGAGCCGTCGCCTATGAGTCTTGCCCTGGCCGCCCGGCTCTCCCGTCGCCCGTCCTTGTTGGCCTTGTCCCCCCTGCCGCCCTCCGGCGTGGCCGGGGCGATCGAGCAACCGGCCGCCAGCACGACCAGTGCGGCCGCTCCCGCGACGCTTCTGGTCAACCTCCCTGTGGCTCCCATGAGTTCCACCTCACCACTTCTGTGCGTGTACGACCGATGTGTTCGGCCTGCGACCAACCTCACACGCACCGTGAGAGGCGCAAGTGCGACAAGTGGCTCCCCTGACTTTTTCACCCCCAAGCGTGAATAGTGGACCCGTTTGCCCGACTCCCCTTCCAAGGTCCTTTACGCGACATTACGATTCGTTTACCAAAACTTTTAGTAGCCAACTTCATACGGACCGTGACGGATCTCTGTGACGGAGACGGATATGTCCGCCTGCGCCCCCTCTCGCTCCTCTGACGCCGACCCCACCGGTCGTACCGGCCGGTCCGCCCCCTCGGCCCGCGCCCGCCGGGCCGGAGACGACCCACGCCGCTTCCGGTACGGGAACGGCCCCCGAGGCGCCCTGTCCGCCGACCTCTCGGCCTCCGTGGCCGTCTTCCTCATCGCCCTGCCGCTCTCCCTGGGCATCGCGCTGGCCACCGGCGCGCCCCTCCAGGCGGGACTGGTCGCCGCCGCCGTCGGCGGCATCGTCGCCGGACGGTTCGGCGGCGCGCCCCTCCAGGTCAGCGGCCCGGCCGCGGGCCTGACGGTGGTCGTCGCCGAACTGATCCAGCGCTACGGATGGCGCACCACGTGCGCCATCACGGTGCTCGCCGGCCTCGCCCAGCTCGGGCTCTCCGCGCTGCGGACGGCCCGCTCCGCGCTGATGATCAGCCCCGCGATCGTGCACGGCATGGTGGCGGGCATCGGTGTGACGATCGCCCTCGCCCAGCTGCACATCGTGCTCGGCGGAAGCCCGGAGAGCTCCGCCGTCGCCAATGTGCTGGCCCTTCCCGGCCAACTGTCCGACCCGCGTCCCGCCGCCCTGTCCGTGGGCGTCCTCACGGTGGTCGTCGCCCTGCTGTGGCCACGGCTGCCCGGCCGGGCGGGCGCCCTGGCCCGCAAGGTGTTCCCCCCCGCCTTGGCGGCGGTGGCGCTGGCGACGGCGATGGCGGCCCTCGCCGGCCTGCGGCTGCCCCGCGTGGACCTGCCGTCCTGGCACAGCCACGCCCTGCCCTCGCTGCCCGAGGGGCCGGTCCTGGGGCTGTTCGCCGCCGTGCTGACCGTCACCCTGGTCGCCAGTGTGGAATCGCTGCTGTCCGCGATGGCCTCCGACAAGCTGGCCGTCGCCCGCACCCTCCCGGAGCACCTGGCCGGGGTCAGGGTCCCGCGCGCCGACCTGGACCGGGAGCTGCGCGGGCAGGGCCTGGCCAACATGGTCTCCGGAGCCCTGGGCGGGCTGGCGGTCACCGGAGTGGCGGTGCGCACCGCGGCGAACATCCAGGCCGGCGCGGTCAGCCGGAACTCCACCGTCCTGCACGGGGTGTGGGTGCTGCTCGCCGCCGGACTGCTGGTGGGCGTGCTGGAGCTGATCCCGCTGGCCGCCCTCGCCGCCCTGGTGATGGTGGTCGGCGTGCAGATGGTCAAGATCGTCCACATCCGCAGCGTCACCCGCCACCGCGAGGTGCTGGTGTACGTCGCGACGGCGGCGGGCGTGGTGCTGTTCGGCGTTCTCGAAGGGGTGGGGATCGGCATCGTCGTCGCCGTCGCCGTCGCGCTGCACCGCCTGGCCCACACCCGGATCGCCTGCGAGACCGACGCGGAGGACGGAACCCACCGGGTACGGGTGCGCGGCCAGCTGACGTTCCTCGCGGTGCCGCGGCTGAGCCGGGCCCTGGGCCGGGTGCCCGAGGGGAGCCGGGTGGTGGTCGAGCTGGGCGGCTCCTTCATGGACCACGCCGCGTACGAGACCCTGCGGGACTGGGAGACCTCCCACACGGCGCACGGCGGCAGCGTGGAGATCACCGGTCGTTCGGCGCCCTGCGTGCAGGAGCCCGCGTCCTCGCACGGCTGCACTCCGTGGACCCCTTGGCGCAACCACCAGTGCACCAGGCCGCACGCCGACTCCGGCGGGCGTCCCGACCGGGACCAGCTCCTGGGCGGCGTGCGCAACTTCCAGCGCGCCACCGCGCCCCTGGTCCGCGAGGAGCTGGCGCGCCTGGCCCGGGAGGGGCAGCGGCCCTCGCAGCTCTTCCTCACCTGCGCCGACTCGCGGCTGGTCACCAGCATGATCACTTCGAGCGGGCCCGGCGACCTCTTCACCGTGCGGAACGTGGGCAATCTGGTGCCGCCGCCCGGCGCCGAGGTGAACGACGACTCGGTGGGGGCGGCGATCGAGTACGCCGTCGAGGTGCTGCGCGTGCGGTCGATCACCGTCTGCGGGCACTCCGGCTGCGGCGCGATGCAGGCGCTGCACGACTCCGGGCCGGAGGGCTCCGCCACCCCCCTGAACCGCTGGCTGAGTCACGGCCGTCCCAGCCTGGAACGGCTGGCCGCACGGCGCGGTACGGGCCCGCGCATCGCGGACCACGGCCCCGTACCGCGCGAGGTCGACGAGCTGGAGGCCCTGTGCCTGGCCAACGTGGTGCAGCAGTTGGAGCACCTGCGGGCCCATCCGTGTGTGGCCCGGCGGCTGGCCGAGGGGTCGCTGGAACTGCACGGTATGTACTTCCACGTCGGCGAGGCCCAGGCGTACGTCCTGGACGACACGGGCGACGGGGACGGCGGGGAGGGCCCGGTCTTCACCCCCGTACGGCCCGATGTGGCGGTGGCCTGAAGCCACGGTCGGGCGAGCGGGCGACCGCGGTCCGAAGGGGTGGAACCATGCCGTTCGACCGCTCGTCGCCCGCTCGCCGACACACGCCGACCCCTCGCCGCAAAAGGTCTACACCACCTGGCAGACAAGTCTTGTCAGGCGGCACACGGCCTGATGAGCTATGACGTGGGACACAGCAGACACCCTGGGAAAGGGAGATGTCGTGAGCAACGAAAGCCTGGCCAACCTGCTCAAGGAGGAACGGAGGTTCGCGCCCCCCGCCGAGCTGGCAGCGAACGCCAACGTCACCGCGGAGGCGTACGAACGGGCGAAAGCGGACCGGCTGGGCTTCTGGGCCGAGCAGGCCCGTCGGCTGACGTGGGAGACGGAGCCGACCGAGACGCTGGACTGGTCCAACCCGCCGTTCGCCAAGTGGTTCAAGGACGGCCGCCTCAACGTGGCCTACAACTGCGTCGACCGCCACGTCGAGGCGGGCCTCGGCGACCGGGTCGCCATCCACTTCGAGGGCGAGCCCGGCGACACCCGCGCCATCACCTACGCCGACCTGCAGCGTGAGGTCTCCAAGGCCGCCAACGCCCTCACCGAGCTGGGCGTCCAGGCAGGCGACCGGGTCGCGATCTACATGCCGATGATCCCCGAGACGGTCGTGGCGATGCTGGCCTGCGCCCGCATCGGCGCCCCGCACTCGCTGGTCTTCGGCGGCTTCTCCGCCGACGCGCTGGCCGCCCGCATCCAGGACGCGGACGCCCGGGTCGTCATCACCTCCGACGGCGGCTACCGGCGCGGCAAGCCCAGCGCGCTCAAGCCCGCGGTGGACGAGGCCCTGACCCGGCCGGGCACCGAGAACGTGCGCACCGTCCTGGTCGTCCGCCGCACCGGCGAGGAGACCCCCTGGACCGAGGGCCGGGACGTGTGGTGGCACGAGCTGGTGGACCGCCAGTCCGAGCAGCACACCCCGCAGGCGTTCGAGGCCGAGCACCCGCTGTTCATCCTCTACACCTCCGGCACGACGGGTAAGCCCAAGGGCATCCTCCACACCTCCGGCGGCTACCTCACCCAGGCGTCCTACACCCACCACGCCGTCTTCGACCTCAAGCCGGAGACGGACGTCTACTGGTGCACCGCCGACGTCGGCTGGGTCACCGGCCACTCGTACATCGTCTACGGGCCGCTGGCCAACGGCGCCACCCAGGTGATGTACGAGGGCACCCCGGACACCCCGCACAAGGGCCGCTGGTGGGAGATCGTCGAGAAGTACAAGGTCACGCTCCTCTACACCGCCCCGACGGCCATCCGCACCTGCATGAAGTGGGGCGACGACATCCCGGCGAAGTTCGACCTGTCCTCGCTGCGCGTGCTGGGCTCGGTCGGCGAGCCGATCAACCCCGAGGCGTGGATCTGGTACCGCCACCACATCGGCGGCGACCGCACCCCGGTGGTGGACACCTGGTGGCAGACCGAGACCGGCGCCATCATGATCAGCCCGCTGCCGGGCGTCACCGAGGCCAAGCCCGGCTCGGCGCAGGTGCCGCTGCCCGGCATCTCGGCGACCGTCGTGGACGACGAGGGCCACGAGGTCCCCAACGGCTCGGGCGGCTACCTCGTCCTGACCGAGCCGTGGCCGTCGATGCTGCGGACGGTCTGGGGCGACGACCAGCGGTACCTGGACACCTACTGGTCGCGCTTCAAGGACCGCTACTTCGCGGGCGACGGCGCCAAGAAGGACGACGACGGCGACATCTGGCTGCTGGGCCGGGTGGACGACGTGATGCTGGTCTCCGGCCACAACATCTCCACCACCGAGGTCGAGTCCGCGCTCGTCTCCCACCCGAAGGTCGCCGAGGCCGCGGTCGTCGGCGCCACCGACCCGCAGACCACCCAGGCCATCTGCGCCTTCGTCATCCTGCGCGGCAACGCCGCCGAGGACGAGAACCTCGTCGAGGAGCTGCGCGCCCACGTCGCCAAGCACCTCGGCCCGATCGCCAAGCCCAAGCGCATCCTGCCGGTGGACGAGCTGCCCAAGACCCGCTCCGGCAAGATCATGCGGCGTCTGCTGCGCGACGTCGCCGAGAACCGGGCGCTGGGCGACGTCACCACCCTCACCGACTCCACGGTGATGGACCTCATCCAGGCCAAGCTGCCGGGCGCCGCCTCCAGCGAGGACTGAACCGGCGAGGGACCGAACCGGCGAGGACCGGGCGCGGCCCGAACGGGCAGCCCCCGGCGCCGCCGGCACACGAGGGACGCAGGGGCGTCCGACCACCGTCGACACGGTGGCCGGGCGCCCCTGCCCTCGTTGTGGTGCCCTCGTTGTGGCGGGACGACGAGGCGGGCGGACGGCGGGCCGGAACGGCGTGAGAGACGTGAGATACACCTCGGCCGGGCACCGACGGCTCGCCGCCGCGACGCCGGGGACCGCGGTCCGGCATGATCTGAGCCATTCGGTAGCCGAGGACGGGAGGAAGCAAGCGATGAGCGCAGCCGACGACGGCCGCAGCATCGGCCAGTTGGTCGCCGCGGCCACGACCGAGCTGTCCGCGCTGGTGCACGAGGAGATCGCACTGGCCAAGGCCGAATTGCGGCAGGACGTCAAACGGGGCGTGATCGGCAGCGGAGCCGCCATCGCGGCGGGGGTGCTGCTGCTCTTCTCGCTGCCCGTGTTCAGCTTCGCCGCGGCGTACGGCATCCACAACCTGGGACTCGGGCTCGCCTGGTCCTTCACCATCGTGGGCGGCGTGTACCTGGTGATCGCGGCCGTCCTCCTGCTGCTGGCCAAGGTCAAGCTCTCCAAGGTCAAGCCGCCGCGGCGCTCGATCGCCTCGGCCAAGGAGTCGGCGGCCCTGCTGTCGAGCGTCAAGCCGCACCCGCGAGCCGTCCCGAGGGGGAGGACGGAGTCCCAGGCCATCGAGAACATGTCACGCTCTTCCGCATGACCGACAACACGGGCACGACAGGCATGACAGGCACGCCCCCCGGCTCCCCCTCGTCCGTCGTGCGGAGGGACGGCCCCTGGACGCACCGGGACGTCGCGGCCAACGGCGCTCGCTTCCACATCGCCGAGATGGGCGACGGCCCGCTGGTGCTGCTGCTGCACGGCTTCCCGCAGTTCTGGTGGACCTGGCGGCACCAGCTGCCCGCCCTGGCCGGGGCCGGCTACCGCGCCGTCGCGATGGACCTGCGGGGCGTGGGCGGCAGCGACCGCACGCCCCGGGGGTACGACCCGGCGAACCTCGCCCTCGACGTCACCGGCGTGATCCGCTCGCTGGGCGAGCCGGACGCGGCGCTGGTCGGGCACGACCTGGGCGGCTACCTGGCGTGGACGGCGGCGGTGATGCGTCCGAAGCTGATCCGGCGCCTGGCCGTGGTCTCGATGCCGCACCCGCGCCGCTGGCGCGCGGCGATGCTGGGCGACCCGCGGCAGACGGCGGCCGGCTCGTACGTCTGGGGCTTCCAGAGCCCCTTCGTCCCCGAGCGTCGGCTGGTGGCGGACGGCGGGGAGCTGGTCGGCCGTCTGCTGCGGGAGTGGTCCGGACCCCGGCCGCCGGAGGACGACGCGGTCGAGGTGTACCGGCAGGCGATGTGCATCCCCTCCACCGCGCACTGCTCGATCGAGCCGTACCGCTGGATGGTCCGGTCGCTGGCGCGGTTGGACGGCTTCCAGTTCAACCGGCGCATGAAGCGCCCGGTCCGCGTCCCCACCCTCCATCTGCACGGCTCCCTCGACCCGGTGATGCGCACCCGCAGCGCGGCGGGTTCGGGCGAGTACGTGGAGGCCCCGTACCGCTGGCGGCTCTTCGACGGGCTCGGCCACTTCCCCCACGAGGAGGATCCGGAGGCGTTCACCAAGGAGCTGATCGACTGGCTCAAGGACCCCGAACCGGACCGCTAGGGACCACCGGCGGGGGCCCGGCCGGGGGACCGGGCCCCGGAAAAAGGCCCGGAGAAAAAACCCGGAGGGAGCCCGGAAAAAGACGGCCCTCGCGCAGGGAATTCGAACACATGGACCGAGGAACCGGTCGACTCGCTCACGTCCCCGAACCGGGCCGATGATATGCGCACGTGACGCGCGCATAGGCCAATTGACGGACCATTGGGCGATTACCGACCTTGGGGCCCGGGCAGAGTCCGGGGTATGGGCTGGACGCACGACTACCGTGACGTGTCACGCGACATCCGGGAACAGAGCAGCGCGCGGGGCGCCTCCCCGCGCCCCCCACGGGACCACCGCGATCTCCGCGACCCCCGACTCGGCATTCCGCACATCCTGCGCCGCCGCGCCCGTTGGGTCGGCGCGCGGCTGCGGCATCCGCGCGACTGACGCCGCCGCCCCGCCGTCACGGCACCGAAGCGGCACCGAAGCGGCACGGACCCGGTATGGATCCGGCATCGCTTCGGTGCCGTCCCGGCGCCGTCTCCGCCTCACATCGCGCAGCCCTGGCTGTCCACCGGACCCCGGGCCACACGTCCTTGCCGGACGTCCTGCAGCACCTCGTCGTTGGTGAGGGCGTATCCGGTGCTGTCGTCCTCCAGGGACTTGGCGAAGACGACGCCGTACACCCTTCCGTCGGGCGTGAGCAGCGGGCCGCCGGAGTTGCCCTGCCGGACGACGGCGTGCAGGGAGTAGACGTCGCGGCGCACCGTGCCGCGGTGGTAGATGTCCGGGCCGGTGGCCTGGATGCGTCCGCGTACCCGCGCGGAGCGGACGTCGAACCCGCCGTTCTCCGGGAAGCCCGCGACGATCGCGTCGTCGCCGGTCTCCGCGTCGTCCGACACGAACCGCAGCGCCGGCGCGTCGAGTGACGGCACGTCGAGTACGGCGATGTCGCGCTCCCAGTCGTAGAGGACGACCGTGGCGTCGTGGAGCCTGCCCTCGCCGCCCACCTGCACGGTCGGCTCGTCGACGCCGCCGACGACGTGCGCGTTGGTCATCACGCGTCCGTCGTCGAAGACGAATCCCGTGCCCTCCAGCGCCTTGCCGCAGCTCGGTGCCGTGCCCATCACCTTGACGATGGACCGCTTGGCGCGGGCGACGGCCGGGCTGTCGGCGAGCGCCGGGTCCGGGGGCGCCACGGAGGTGATCGGCTCGTTGGCGAACGGTGAGAAGACCTGCGGGAACCCGTTCCGCGCCAGGACCGAGGTGAAGTCCGCGAACCAGGTGCCGGCGGTGTTCGGCAGCACCCTGGAGACGCCCTGGAGCACCGCGGAACCGCGCACCTCCCGGGCGAGGGTGGGCAGGGTCGTGCCGGCCAGCGCCGAGCCGATCAGCCAGGCCACCAGCAGCATGGCCATGACGTTGACCAGCGCGCCACCGGTCGCGTCCAGGGCCCGCGCGGGCGACCAGGTGATGTGGCGGCGGAGCCGGTTGCCCAGGTGGGTGGTGAACGCCTGGCCCACCGAGGCGCACACGATCACCACGACCACCGCCGCGACCGCGCCCAGCGTGCCGGGCGACGCCCCGCCGGTGACCTCGTTCCAGACGATCGGCAACAGGTAGACCGCGACGAGCCCGCCGCCGAGGAACCCGGCCACCGACAGCACACCCACCACGAAACCCTGGCGGTAGCCGATGATCGCGAACCACACGGCGGCGAGCAGCAGCAGTACGTCCAGCACGTTCACGTCGCTCACCGTCTCATGCGTGCCAGTCGAGAGGAACGCGCCTCTCGGTGTCCCACGGCCGTTCCCACCCGGAGAAGTGCAGCACCCGGTCGATGATCCCGGCGGTGAAGCCCCACACCAGGGCTCCGCCGACGAGGAAGCACGGGCCGCGGTAGCCGCTGGGGTGGACCACGGTGGCGCGGTTCGCCGGGTCGGTGAGGTCGGCCACGGAGACGGTGAACACCCGGGCCGTCTCGGCCGGGTCCACCGGCGCCACCGGGCTCGGCTCCCTCCACCACCCCAGTACGGGCGTGACGACGAATCCGCTCACCGGAATGTAGACGCGCGGCAGCCGGGCGAAGATCTGCACCCCGGACGGGTCGAGTCCGGTCTCCTCCTCGGCCTCCCGCAACGCGGCCCGCAGCGGCCCGTCGCCCTCCGGGTCCCCGTCCTCCGGGTCGAGGGCGCCGCCGGGGAAGGACGGCTGCCCGGCGTGGGAGCGCAGGCTGGAGGCCCGTTCGATCAGCAGCAGCTCGGGGCGGGCCCGGCCGTCCTCCGCCGGCCCCCCGTCGCCGAAGAGGACCAGGACGGCCGACTGCCGTCCGCCCTCCTTCGGCGGCAGGAAGCGGCTGAGCTGCCTCGCCCGTACGGTCGCGGCGGCGTCGGCGACCGGGCGGAGCCAGTCGGGCAGCCCGCGGTCGGTGACGGTGACGGGCGTGACGGGCGTGGCGGGCGTGACGGGGCTGCCGTGCGCGCTGTGCGTGTCCCTCATGCGCCTCACTCCGCGCCCAGCGGCGGCGCGGGCTGCCCGGGGTAGTCGGCCGGGGGCCTGAGCCGCTGGCCGGGCATGCCCCCCATCTCGTACTTCAGCAGCTTCCGGGCCTTCTCCGGGTCCGTCTCGCCCTCTCCGTAGGAGGGGCAGAGCCGGGCGATCGGGCAGGCGCCGCAGGCGGGCTTGCGGGAGTGGCAGACGCGCCGGCCGTGGAAGATCACCCGGTGCGAGAACATCGTCCACTCGCTCTTGGGGATGATCTCGGCGATCTCGGCCTCGACCTTCTCCGGGTCCGTCTGCTCGGTCAGCTTCCAGCGGCGCACGAGCCGGCCGAAGTGCGTGTCGACGGTGATGCCGGGCCTGCCGAAGGCGTTGCCCAACACCACGTGGGCCGTCTTGCGGCCGACGCCGGGCAGGGAGACCAGGTCCTCCAGGTTGTCCGGCACCTCGCCGTCGAAGCGGTCGCGCAGGGCCGCGGAGAGCCCGAGCAGCGACTTGGCCTTGTTGCGGAAGAACCCGGTGGGCCGGATCAGCGCCTCCAGCCGCTCGGGGTCGGCCGCGGCCATCTCCTCGGGGGTGGGGTAGGCGGCGAAGAGGGCGGGGGTGGTCTGGTTGACCCGCAGGTCGGTGGTCTGGGCGGAGAGGACGGTGGCCACCAGCAACTGGAACGGGTTCTCGAAATCCAGTTCGGGGTGGGCGTAGTAGTACACCTCGGCCAGCTCGCGGTTGATGCGCCGGGCGCGGCGGACCATGGCGAGCCGGGACTCCGACCCGCCGCCTCTCGCCGCTCCCGCCCCCGCGACCCGTTTGGCGGGCACCTGTTCGCCCAGAGCGGAATCACGGGAAGAGCCACGGGACACCGTCACCCGTACGCCCCCTTTCCATCCGGCCTCACCGGCGTGTTGGACACCCGGCCAGCGTACGGGGGCGCGACGACATTCGCCCCGCTCACCGCCGATTCGACGGTCCAATCGGCCCCCTGACTCATCCGTCGGGCCCCGGGTACGTCAAACTTGTGATTGATCGCACTGTTTTACCGTCCGGCATCATGGGGGCGACAGTCCCGTGGGCAGGTCGACAAGGAGAGAACTCGTGGACGACGTTCTGCGGCGCGCCCCGCTTTTCGCGGCGCTTGACGACGAGCAGGCTGCCGAACTGCGTGCCTCCATGACAGAGGTGACCCTCGCCCGGGGCGAGGCCCTCTTCCACGAGGGTGAGCCCGGCGACCGGCTCTACGTGGTGATCGAGGGCAAGGTCAAGCTCCACCGGGCCTCCCCGGACGGCCGCGAGAACATGCTGGCCGTCCTCGGCCCCGGCGAGCTCATCGGCGAGCTGTCCCTGTTCGACCCGGGCCCCCGCACCGCCACGGCCACGGCGCTGACCGAGGTCAAGCTGCTCGGTCTGGGCCACGGCGACCTCCAGCCCTGGCTGAACGCCCGCCCCGAGGTCGCCACCGCGCTGCTGCGCGCCGTCGCCCGACGGTTGCGCCGCACCAACGACTCGATGTCCGACCTGGTCTTCTCCGACGTGCCCGGCCGTGTCGCCAAGGCCCTGCTGGACCTGTCGCGCCGCTTCGGCGTGCAGTCGGAGGAGGGCATCCACGTGGTGCACGACCTCACCCAGGAGGAGCTGGCCCAGCTCGTCGGCGCCTCCCGCGAGACGGTCAACAAGGCCCTCGCCGACTTCGCCAGCCGCGGCTGGCTCCGCCTGGAGGCCCGGGCGGTCATCCTGCTGGACGTGGAGCGCCTGGCGAAGCGCTCGCGCTGAGCCGCCGTTCCACCGCGCGCCGCCGCGTCCGCGCACGGCCCGCCGTCACACCAGGCCGCGTTCCTCCAGGTACTCCAGCTGCGCCCGCACCGACAGCTCGGCGGCGGGCCACAGCGAGCGGTCCACGTCCGCGTAGACGTGTGCCACCACCTCCGGGGCCGTGCGGTAGCCGTTCTCCACGGCCGTCTCCACCTGCGCGAGCCGCGTGGCGCGGTGCGCCAGGTAGTACTCGACGGCCCCCTGCGCGTCGTCCAGCACCGGCCCGTGTCCCGGCAGCACCGTGTGCACGCCGTCGTCCACGGTCAGTGAGCGCAGCCGCCGCAGCGAGTCCAGGTAGTCGCCCAGCCGCCCGTCGGGGTGGGCCACCACCGTCGTGCCGCGGCCCAGGACCGTGTCGCCGGTGAGTACCGCCGCGTCGGCGGGCAGGTGGAAGCTGAGCGAGTCCGCGGTGTGCCCCGGGGTGGGCACCACCCGCAGCTCCAGGCCGCCGGTGGTGATCACGTCCCCGGCCGTCAGTCCCTCGTCCCCCAGCCGCAGCGCCGGGTCGAGCGCGCGGACGGCCGTGCCCGTCAGCTCCGCGAAGCGGGCGGCGCCCTCGGCGTGGTCCGCGTGGCCGTGGGTCAGGAGCGTCAGCCCCACCCTCCTGCCCGTCCGTTCGACGGTGGCGATCACCTTGCGCAGGTGCCCCTCGTCCAGCGGTCCGGGGTCGATCACGACCGCCAGGGACGAGTCGGGCTCGGCGACGATCCAGGTGTTGGTGCCGTCCAGCGTCATCGGCGAGGCGTTGGGCGCGAGCACGCACACCGCGCGGGCGGTGCCCGTGCCGTCGATCGCGCCGCCGCGCGGCTGTCCCGGCAGGGCCGCTGCGTCCGTCATGCCCCCTCGCCCCCGTTTCCTCCGGCGCCCCGCTCCCCCGCGGGCACGTGCTTGGTGAACTCCTCGTGTCCCGGCCAGCTCAGCACCACCCGCTGCTCGCCGGCCCCGTCCTCCTCCAGCGTCGCCCGGGCCAGTACGGGTGTCAGGTCCCGCCCCTCGGCGGCGGCCAGCGCCGCGGCCGCGTCGGCGTACGGCTGGAGCTGCCGCAGGGTGGCGATGGTCGGCGGCATCATGGTCAGCTCGCCGCGGTCGTAGGCGGCGGCCGCGTCCGCCGGACGGATCCACACCGTGCGGTCCGCCTCGGTGGAGGCGTTGCGGGTGCGCTGCCCCTCGGGCAGGGCGGCGACGAAGAACCAGGTGTCGTAGCGGCGCGCCTCGAACTCCGGGGTGATCCAGCGCGCCCAGGCGCCCAGCAGGTCGCTGCGGAGCACCAGCTCGCGGCGGGTGAGGAAGTCGGCGAAGGACAGCTCGCGGGCCACCAGCGCCGCCCGGTCCGCCTCCCAGTCCTCGCCCGTGGTGTCGGCGACGACCGTGTCCGGGTCCGGGCCGGCCAGCAGGACGCCCGCCTCCTCGAAGGTCTCCCGCACGGCCGCGCACACCACGGCCTGCGCGACCCGCTCCTCCACCCCGAGCCGCCGCGCCCACTCCTCGCGCGTCGGACCGGCCCAGGCGGGCACGTGCCGGTCGCTCTCGTCGCGCGGATCGACGCCGCCGCCCGGATAGGCGTACGCGCCCCCGGCGAAGGCCATGGAGGCGCGACGGCGCAGCATGTGGACGGCCGGACCGCCGTCGGGGGTGTCCCGCAGCAGCATCACCGTCGCCGCTCGGCGCGGCTCCACGGGCGTGAGCCGCCCCTCGGCCAGGGCGCGGATACGGTCGGGCCACTCGGGCGGGTACCACTGCCCGTTCCCGGCCGGGGACGGCTGCGACGGTTGTGACGGCTGTGTCGACTGCGGTGGCCGTGCCGCTTGCGGCGACTGCGGCGACTGCGGCACGGAGGACGGCGGCATTGACGGCATGGCCGGATCGTACGGCCGCGAGCTGCGATGTTCGAGGGGTGATCTCGAACATCACAGCCGTCCGGCCCGTGCGGCGCCTCCGGCCCGCCCGCCGGCTCAGTCCACCAGCTCGACCAGGACCTCCAGCTCGACCGGCGCGTCGATCGGCAGCACCGCGACGCCCACCGCGCTGCGGGCGTGCACGCCCTTGTCGCCGAAGATCTCGCCGAGCAGCTCGCTGGCGCCGTTGACCACACCGGGCTGGCCGGTGAAGTCCGGGGCGGAGGCGACGAAGCCGGTGACCTTGACGATCCGGGCGATCCGGTCCAGGTCGCCGACGACGGACTTCACCGCCGCCAGGGCGTTCAGGGCGCAGATCCCGGCCAGGTCCTTGGCCTCCTCCGCCGTCACCTCGGCGCCGACCTTCCCGGTCACCGGCAGCTTGCCGTCGACCAGGGGCAGCTGACCGGAGGTCTGCACGTACGAGCCGGACCGCAGGGCCGGGACGTACGCCGCCAGCGGCGCCGCCACCTCCGGCAGGGTCAGCCCCAGCTCGTCCAGCCGCGCCTGGACGGTACTCACTGCTTCTCCCGCTTGAGGTACGCCACGAGCTGCTCCGGGTTCGGGCCCGGCACGACCTGGACCAGTTCCCAGCCGTCCTCGCCCCAGGTGTCCAGAATCTGCTTGGTCGCGTGCACGAGCAGCGGCACGGTCGCGTATTCCCACTTCGTCATGGGGGTGACCTTAGCCGCTCGCCGGGCCTCGGCCCCACCGCCGCGGCCCCTCCGGCCCTCTCTCCCCCGCCTCCCGCGCACCGCCATGGGCCATCCCCCCGCGTGACCCACCGGCCCGGTGGTTAGGCTCCACAGGGTGAGCAGGCTCCATGTGGTGACCGGCAAGGGCGGGACCGGGAAGACGACGGTCGCCGCCGCACTCGCACTCGCGCTGGCCGAGGAGGGGAAGCGCACGCTCCTGGTCGAGGTCGAGGGGAGGCAGGGCATCGCCCAGCTCTTCGAGACCGAGGCCCTGCCGTACGAGGAACGCAAGATCGCGGTCGGACCGGGCGGCGGCGAGGTGTACGCGCTGGCCGTCGACGCGGAGAAGGCCCTGCTGGACTACCTGCAGATGTTCTACAAACTCGGCGGCGCCGGGCGGGCCCTGAAGAAGATGGGCGCGATCGACTTCGCCACCACCATCGCACCCGGTGTGCGCGACGTCCTGCTCACCGGAAAGGTCTGCGAGGCGGTGCGCCGCCGCACCCGCAGCGGCGCCTTCGTCTACGACGCGGTCGTCATGGACGCGCCGCCCACCGGCCGGATAACCCGCTTCCTGGCCGTCAACGACCAAGTGGCCGGGCTGGCCAGGGTCGGCCCGATCCACAACCAGGCACAGGCCGTGATGCGGGTCATCAAGTCGCCGGAGACGGCCGTGCACCTGGTGAGCCTGCTGGAGGAGATGCCGGTCCAGGAGACGGTGGACGGCGTCGCCGAACTGCGCGCGGCCGAGCTGCCGGTGGGCTCCGTGTTCGTCAACATGACGCGTCCGGCGCTGCTGGACCGGGACGCGGTGCGGGCCGCCGAGGAGTCCCGCACCGAGATCGCCAAGGCGCTGTCCCGGGCGGGCCTGGGCGGCGCGCGGCGCGGCGGACGCGCGGAGCAGCTCGTCGACCCGCTGCTCCGCCAGGCCCACGAGCACGCCGAGCGGGTGGCCTTGGAGGGCGAGCTGCGCGCGGAGCTGGACCGGCTGGAACTGCCCACGTACGAACTGGAGCTCCTGCCCGAGGGCGCCGACCTGCCGGGCGTCTACCGGCTCGCCGGGGAGCTGCGCGAACAGGGGGTGACGGCATGACGGCACGGACGGTGCGGGCGGCCGGGACGGCCAGAGCGGCCGAGCCGGGCGGGGGGCTGGGCGAACTGCCGGTGCTGGACGTCGATCCGCTGATCGACGACCCCGAGACCCGGATCGTGGTCTGCTGCGGCGCGGGCGGCGTCGGCAAGACGACGACGGCCGCCGCCCTGGGCGTACGGGCGGCCGAGCGCGGCCGGAAGGTCGTCGTCCTCACCATCGACCCGGCCCGCAGGCTGGCCCAGTCGATGGGCCTGACCGAGCTGGACAACACCCCGCGCCGGGTGGACGGCGTCGGCGAGGCGGCGGGCGGCGAACTCCACGCGATGATGCTGGACATGAAGCGGACCTTCGACGAGATCGTCGAGTCCCACGCCGATCCCCAGCGGGCCCGCGCCATCCTGGAGAACCCCTTCTACCAGTCGCTGTCGGCGGGGTTCGCGGGGACGCAGGAGTACATGGCGATGGAGAAGCTCGGCCAGCTCCGCGCCGGCGACGAGTGGGACCTCATCATCGTCGACACCCCGCCGAGCCGGTCCGCGCTGGACTTCCTCGACGCGCCCAAGCGCCTGGGGTCGTTCCTGGACGGGAGGTTCATCAGGCTGCTGACGGCGCCCGCGAAGGTCGGCGGCCGGGCGGGGCTGAGGTTCGTGAACCTGGGGGTCTCCGGGTTGTCGCTCTTCACCGGCCTGCTCAACAAGCTGCTGGGCACGGGCCTGCTGCGCGACATGCAGACCTTCGTGGCGGCGATGGACACGATGTTCGGCGGCTTCCGCACCCGCGCCGACGCCACGTACCGGCTGCTCCAGGCCCCGGGCACGGCGTTCCTGGTGGTGGCGGCGCCGGAGCGCGACGCGCTGCGCGAGGCGGCGTACTTCGTCGAGCGGCTGGCCGCGGACCGGATGCCGCTGGCCGGCCTGGTGTTGAACCGGATGCACGGCAGCGAGGCGGCCCACCTCAGCGCGGAGCGGGCGATGGCCGCCGCGGAGAATCTTGAGGACGAGGGCATTGTCGATCATCACACCGGGAAGGGTGGTGAGGAGCGCACTTCGCGGTCCGCTTCCGACGACGGCTCCCCCGCCGACGACGACCCTCCCGAGGAACTCCGCGAAGACTCCGGGAACGGCTCCCCCACCGCCCCCGCCACGGCCGAGCGGCTGGCCGCGGGCATGTTGAGGCTGCACGCCGAACGCATGCACGTCCTCGCGCGCGAACGCCGCACGCTGGACCGCTTCGCCGCGCTGCACCCGGAGGTGCCGGTGGCGGAGGTCGCCGCGCTGCCCGGTGACGTCCACGACCTGGACGGGCTGCGGGCGATCGGCGAGCGGCTCGCGACGCAGCCCGCGCGCGAGCGGGAGTGAGCGGTCGCACGCCCGACGTCCTCCGTGCCCGGGCCCGCGTTCGGCCCCGGGCACGACGACACGACCCGGCGGCCCTGTCGGCACCGGGTCGTCACGACCGTCCGACGGTCGGTGGCCCCGCGCCACGCCGGCCACCGGCCGGTCTCGGGCCCACCGCGGGCCCGAGGCCCGGGGGTCAGCCCGCCGCGGCGTAGTCGCCGTTGTACTGCCGGGCCTCGTACCGCTGCCCGTCGACCTCCACGGGCAGCAGGCCCGCGCCGCGCTCGTACTCGGTGCGCGCGGTCTCCAGGAGCCGCCGCCAGGAGGTGACCGTCGGGCGGCGGCGCAGCAGCGCCCTCCGCTCCCGCTCGGTCATACCGCCCCAGACTCCGAACTCCACGCGGTTGTCAAGGGCGTCGGCCAGGCACTCCGTGCGCACCGGACATCCGGTGCAGACCGCCTTGGCGCGGTTCTGGGCCGCCCCTTGTACGAACAGTTCATCCGGATCGGTAGTGCGGCAGGCCGCCTGCGCACTCCAGTCGGTTACCCAGCTCATGCCGGCGCCGTCCTCTCCCGAATCGAGGCTCCCCCACGGCGGCAACGGCATATTCACCGCTGCCAGTGCAGGACGTTACGGAAGGCGGGCAGGGCACAACACCCCCGACGGGCCCAATCTTGAATGGTCCGAACGGACTATGGGTGCGCCGCAGGTCACCCGACGGAGTGACCGAAGAGAAAAACGGACTTACCGCTCAAGAGAGGGCATTTCTCCCGCGAATCGCCACTCTCCGGATTGAAATCTTCCGACACTTGGTTGCAATTCGGTCACATCTCAACACCCGATTGAGTGATCTGAGAGTTGACAAGGAACCGCACAGCCATGCCAGACGTGATACAGCGTAGGCGAACACATGCTCACCTGTCCGGCGAATGAGAACGTAGGCTGCCCTCATGGCTAACAAGCGCTCGGGTGGCGGGCTGACCGGCCCCCAGCACGCCGCCAAGTTCCTCGGCGTCAGCGTGCTCGCGGGAGCCGTGCTGGCGGGCATCGCGCTGCCCGTCGCCGGGGGTCTCGGCCTCGCCGCCAAGGGGACCGTCGAGAGCTTCGACGAGATACCCATCGACTTCAAGCGCCCCCCGCTGAGCCAGAAGAACCGGATCCTCGACTCCGAGGGCAATCTGATCGCCATCGACTACTACCGCGACCGCACCGTCGTGCCGTTGGACGACATCGCCCCGGTCATGCGGAAGGCGATCGTGGCGATCGAGGACTCGCGGTTCTACCAGCACGGGGCGATCGACCTCAAGAGCGTGCTGCGCGCCCTCAACAAGAACGCCCAGCAGGGCGAGGTCGCCGAGGGCGGTTCCACGCTCACCCAGCAGTACGTCAAGAACGTCTTCGTCGAGCAGGCCGGCGACGACCAGGAGAAGGTCGCCGAGGCGACCCAGCAGACCATCGGCCGCAAGATCCAGGAACTGAAGTACGCGATCAAGGTCGAGGAGGAGCTGAGCAAGGACCAGATCCTGGAGAACTACCTCAACATCACGTTCTTCGGGCAGCAGGCGTACGGCATCGAGGCCGCCGCCCAGCGCTACTTCTCCAAGTCCGCCGCCGACCTCGAACTCCACGAGGCCGCGATGCTCGCCGGCCTCGTCCAGTCCCCCACCTACTACGACCCCGTCAACTACCCGGACCGGGCCGTCAAGCGCCGCAACATCGTCCTCAACCGCATGGCCGAGACGGGGGCCGCCTCGAAGGAGGACGTCGCCGCGGCCAAGGAGCGGAAACTCGGTCTCAAGGTCAGCGAGCCCAAGAGCGGCTGCATCACCGCCACCGACAAGGCGGGCTTCTTCTGCGACTACGTCCGCAAGGTCATCCTGACCGACCCGGTCTTCGGCAAGACCGCGGAGGAGCGCCAGGAGCGCTGGAAGCGGGGTGGCCTGACGATCCGCACCACCCTCTCGCCCAAGGCGCAGAAGGCCGCCGCCGAGGCCGCGACCAGCAAGGTCTACGAGGACGACCCGGTGGCCGCCTCCGTGGTCCAGGTGGAACCCGGCACCGGGAAGATCCTCTCGATGGCCCAGAGCCGTCCGTACGGCCTGGACCAGAACCAGAACCAGACCCTGCTCAACCTCGCGGTCGACAACGCCATGGGCGGCAGCACCCACGGTTTCCAGGTCGGCTCCACCTTCAAGCCGATCATCGCCGCCGCCGCGCTGGACAAGGGCATCAGCCCCACGTACTCCTACACGAGCGACTGGAAGACCACCTTCGACACGAGCAAGTTCACGGTCTGCGGCAACAAGCCCTACGGCTCCGAGCAGTGGAAGGTCCAGAACGAGCTGGAGTCCGAGAAGGGCACCTGGGACATGACCAAGGCGCTCGGCATGTCCATCAACACCTACTTCGTCGACCTGGGCCAGAAGGTCGGCCTGTGCGACATCGTGAAGATGGCCGAGAAGATGGGCGTCAAGCGCGGTGACGGCACGTCGATCGAGCAGAAGCCGTCCACGCTCCTGGGCACCCAGAACACCAGCCCGCTGACCATGGCCGCCGCCTACGCCACGTTCGCCAACCGCGGCACCTACTGCTCGCCGGTCGCGATCGAGAAGGTCACGGACTCCAGCGGCAAGAGGCTGCCGGTGCCCCGCACCAAGTGCGACCGGGCGATGTCCGAGCACATCGCGGACACCATCAACAAGATGCTCAAGGGCGTGGTCGAGGACGGCACCGGCACCAGGGCCGGCCTCTCCGACCGCGACAACGCGGGCAAGACGGGTACGACGGACGGCCGCAAGGACGCCTGGTTCGTCGGCTACACCCCGAACCTCTCCACCGCCGTCTGGGTCGGCGACGACATCGGCACCCCGCAGGAGATGTACGACATCACCATCGGCGGCCAGTACTACCCCAAGGTCTGCGGTGGCTGTCTGCCCGGTCCCATCTGGAAGACGGCGATGACCGGCGCCCTGGCGGGCGAGCCCGTCGAGTCCTTCAACGACGTCCAGGTGCCGCGCGGCGACAACGGCGAGCGCGACGGGGGCCGGGGCGGAGACGACGATGACGACAAGCCGGGCGACGGCCGGCCCGGGTTCCCCCTGCCGGACATCACCATCACCCCGCCCGACCTGATCGGCGGAGGCGACAACGGAGGCACCGACGCCGGTGGAACCGCCAACGGCGGGAACACCGTCGGCGGCGCCGACGGGGGTGCCGACGGGGGCCCGGACAGCGGCGGCACCCCCGGCGGACTCATCAACGGCGGCAACGGAGACGGCGGCTGGCGGACCGAGGGTCAGGACGGCGGCTGGGGTCCGCGGTAGCCGACCGGCCGCGACAGCGCCGCACGCCACCGCGAGCACCGAAGGGGTGCCCGGCCGACACCGGCCGGGCACCCCTCCGTCCTTCCTCCGCGCTTCCTCTGCGCCGTGCGCCCGCGCGCCTCCGCGCCGCGTTCAGCCCGCCAGGCGCTTCTTGACGGCGGCGGCCACCCGGCCGCCCTCCGCCCGGCCCGCCACCTTCGGGTTCACGATCTTCATCACGGCGCCCATGGCCTTCGGCCCCTCGGCCCCGGCGGCCTTCGCCTCCGCCACGGCCTCGGCCACCAGCGCGTCCAACTCCTCGTCGGTGAGCTGCTTGGGCAGGTACTCGGCGAGGACCTCGCCCTCGGCCCGCTCGCGCTCGGCCTGCTCGGCACGCCCGCCCTTGGCGAAGGCGTCGGCCGCCTCGCGCCGCTTCTTCGCCTCCCGGGCGATGATCTTCTCGACCTCGGCGTCGGACAGCTCACGGGCGCTCTCGCCCGCCACCTCCTCCTTCTGGATCGCGGTCAGCGTGAGCCGGAGGGTGGAGGAGCGCAGCTCGTCGCGCCCCTTGATCGCTGCGGTGAGGTCGTCCTGAAGCCGGGTCTTGAGCGTGGTCATGCCCGAAGTGTGCCAGGACGTACGACCGAACGCCCACTGCATTGCGGTCCACTGGTCCGTCCGCGCGCGGTCCGCGCATCTGCGACCATGTTCCCCATGCGTGCGCGATACCCGCTCTCCCTCACAATTCCCCTCGGCATCACGGCGGTCGGCGCCGCCTGCGTCGCCTACTCGGCGGGCATCGAAGCCCGCTCCTTCCGCCTCCGACGCGTCACCGTCCCCGTACTGCCGCACGGGACGAGGCCCCTGCGCGTGCTCCAGGTCTCCGACATCCACATGGTCAGCGGCCAGCGCAAGAAGCAGCGCTGGCTCCAGTCGCTGGCCGGCCTGCGCCCGGACTTCGTCGTCAACACCGGCGACAACCTCTCCGACCCGGAGGCCGTCCCCGAGCTCCTGGACGCGCTCGGCCCGCTGCTGGAGTACCCCGGCGCGTACGTCTTCGGCTCCAACGACTACTACGGCCCCCGGCTGCGCAACCCCGCCCGCTACCTGGTGGAGAAGGCCACCGGCCGCCACGGCCTCAACGGCAACCCGCCGGCCGTCGGCGCCATCCACAACCCGTGGGAGGGCATGCGCGACGCCTTCGACGCCGCGGGCTGGATCGGCCTGTCCAACGCGCGCGGTCGCCTCAAGCTGGACAGCGGTCTGGAGATCGCCCTCACCGGCCTGGACGACCCGCACATCAAGCGCGACCGCTACGAGAAGGTGGCGGGCGGCCCGGAGTCCGACGCGGACCTCTCCCTCGCCGTGGTCCACGCTCCCTACCTGCGCGTCCTGGACGCCTTCACCGCCGACCGCTACCCGCTGATCCTGGCCGGCCACACCCACGGCGGCCAGCTCCGCGTCCCCTTCTACGGCGCCCTGGTCACCAACTGCGACCTGGACACCGACCGCGCCCGGGGCCTCTCCTACCACCAGGCGGGGGGCCACCGCTCCTACCTCCACGTCTCCGCGGGCTGCGGCACCAACCGCTACACCCCGTTCCGCTTCGCGTGTCCCCCGGAGGCCACCCTCCTCACCCTGATCGAACGTCCCTGACCCCGCCCCGCCACCCCCTGCCGCCCCGGGGAAACCGGATTTCTCCTCAGCGCGAGCGTGGGCTAAAGTAGTCCTCGTTGCAACGGGGTGTGGCGCAGCTTGGCAGCGCGCTTCGTTCGGGACGAAGAGGTCGTGGGTTCAAATCCCGCCACCCCGACGCAGGTCAGAGGCCCTGCCGGAGAGATCCGGCAGGGCCTCTGGACGTTCCGCGAGCAGGGGAGCACGGCAACCCCCCACGGCCTTCGCCGACCTTCCTTCTCCCGCTTGGCCCGTGGCGGGATCGGAACGACCATTGGCGGCAACGGGGTCGATCTCGGTTCCGGTGCGGTGACTCGGGTCGTATGCGCCGGTCACGGCCCTACGTTCCGGGTCATGCCGGTTGTTTTCCTGTCGGATGGTCAAGTCTCCCGGCACGGCCGGTCCGTGGCCGAGTCGGCCCCCGGCGAACCGGAGGCGGAGCCGGCCGCGCACCTTGCGGAGTGCGCCTCCGCGCCGCACGGCGCCACCACCAGATCGTCGCCGGGCTGCCGACGAACAGCGCGGTGGTCGTGAAGGACGCAGGCTGCGGCTGGACCACATCGACTTCCTCGGCCGGCGAGGACGGGAGCGAGCCGTGGAGGCGGTCGGTTGGCGGCCCAGGCGCTCGCGGGTGCCGGCCACTCGGAAGCCGGCCCGATCGTGCCGCCTCGGGTGGGCTCGGCCCGGCGGCAGACCGCGAGGCGGGGGCAGGCCACCTTCTTGTGACATCGCATGGCGCCACATGGCACCGGATGGCGCCAAGCAGTGCCATGTGGTGCCACTCGGCGCCCCACAGAACACACGAGTGCGCACGACGCCCCACTGACCCAAGACAACCTCTTCACGTTTCCGCAGCTCAGACGTCCGCCCTCACATTCATGCCACACAAGGTGCCATCTGGGGTTGCACATGGCGTCACTATGGTGCCATGATGACGCCATGGATCTCACCCCGTATGTCGACGCCCTCCGCCGCGAACTCGCGGTGGCCGCCGAAGCCGGCGGAGAAGATGCCCGCAAGCTGGCCGAGCGGCTCACCGCTCCCCTGGAGTCGGCGACCCGCCTGACCATGCTCAACGTGCTCTCCGCCGCGATGGACGAGATCACCCGCGAGCTCGCCCCCGGCTCGGTCGACGTACGGCTGCGCGGACTGGACCCCGACTTCGTGGTGACACCGCCGCCCACCGGCGGCGCCCCCGCGGAGCCGGTCGCACCCGTCGAACCGCTCAAGACCCCGGCCCCGGCCGACGGCGACGAGGGCGGCACCGCCCGCGTCAACCTGCGCCTGCCGGCCCACCTCAAGGCGCGTGTCGAGGAGGCCGCGAGCCGCGAGGGCCTGTCGGTCAACGCGTGGCTGGTGCGCGCCGTGTCGGCCGCGGTCGACGGCGGCGCCCGGCCGCGTACGACGGAGAAGACCCAGACCGTCGGACAGAGCTTCACGGGCTGGGTGCGCTGACCTCGCCCGCGCCCGCACCACTTCACCCACACCACGTCCCACCAGCGGGGACGTCCCAAGGACCCATGAGGACGGTACAGCCATGCCTTCTTTCGACACTCCCGAACCGATTTCGGTCACCGCCTATGTGTACGCCGGCTCCATCCAGTTCACCGCGGGCGACCGCCTCGACACCGTCGTCGAGGTACGGCCCCGCGACCCGAAGAAGGACCTGGACGTGCGGGCGGCCGACCAGACCGAGGTCACCTGTGCGAGCGGCGTCCTGACCGTCAGCACGCCCAAGGCCAATCTGCTCGGGCGCGGCGGCACCGTCGACGTGACGGTCGAACTGCCCACGGGCTCGCACATCGACGTGACCGGCGCCGCGGCCAATGTGATCGGCGAGGGCCGGCTCGGCGAGGTCCGGGTGAAGGCTTCGGTCGGCGACGTCCGCCTCGACACCACCGGTCCGCTGCACCTGAAGGCGCACCACGGCTCGACCACCGTGGACCGGGTCGAGGGCATGGCCGAGATCACCAGCAGCACCGGCAACGTGCGGGTCGGCCTCGTCGACGGCCCCGCCGTCCTCAAGAACACGCACGGCACCACGACCGTCGGTACCGTGACCGGCGATCTGCGGGTGAGCGGCGCCCACGGCGGCATCGAGATCGCGCGCGCCGAGGGCTCGGTCACCGGCACCACCACCCACGGCTTCCTCCGCGTCGCCGACGTCGCCCGCGGCACCGTCCGGTTGGAGACCTCCAACGGCTCCATCGAGGTCGGCATCCGCGAGGGCACCGCCGCCTGGCTCGACGTCAACTCCAACCGCGGGCTGGTGCGCAACACGCTCACCGCCTCCGAGGCCCCGGAGGCGACCGAGGACACCGTCAAGGTCCACGCGCGGACCAACTGGGGCAACATCGACATCCGCCGCGCCAAGGTCTGACCCCGCGCCGGCCTCGTCTCCCCCGATCCTCCATCCACTTCGGCCTTCGAACGGAGGGCTCCATGCCTTCTTCTGTCATGCCCATGCCCAGGCAGGGCGGCGGTCACCCGTCGCCGGCCGCCGTCTCCGCCACCGGTCTGCGCAAGGCGTACGGCGACAAGACCGTCCTCGACGGCATCGATCTGCACATCCCGACCGGCTCGATCTTCGCGCTGCTCGGCCCGAACGGTGCCGGCAAGACCACCACCGTGAAGATCCTGTCCACGCTCGTCACCGCCGACGGCGGGCAGGCCCGGGTCGCGGGCCACGACATCGCCACCGATCCGCAGGCCGTGCGGGCCGCGATCGGCGTCACCGGGCAGTTCTCCGCCGTCGACGGGCTGATCACCGGCGAGGAGAACATGCTCCTCATGGCGGACCTGCACCACCTCTCCCGCCGCGAGGGCCGGCGGGTGACCGCGGAGCTGCTGGAGCGCTTCGACCTGGTGGATGCGGCGAAGAAGCCCGCCTCCACCTACTCCGGCGGCATGAAGCGCCGCCTCGACATCGCCATGACCCTGGTCGGCGACCCGCGGATCATCTTCCTCGACGAGCCGACCACCGGCCTCGACCCGCGCAGCCGCCACACCATGTGGCAGATCATCCGCGAGCTGGTCACGGGCGGCGTCACCGTCTTCCTCACCACGCAGTACCTGGAGGAGGCCGACCAGCTCGCCGACCGGATCGCCGTGCTCGACGACGGCGGGATCGCAGCCGAGGGCACCGCCGAGGAGCTGAAGCGGATGGTCCCCGGCGGGCACGTCCGGCTCCGCTTCTCCGACCCGGCCGCGTACCGGTCCGCCGCCTCCGCGCTGCGCGAAGTGCAGCGGGACGACGAGGCGCTGACGCTGCAGATCCCCAGTGACGGCAGCCAGCGCGAACTGCGCTCCATCCTCGACTGGCTGGACTCCGCCGGCATCGAGGCGGACGAGCTGACCGTGCACACCCCCGACCTCGACGACGTGTTCTTCGCCCTGACCGGCGGCACCGACCAGCCCAAGGAGGCTGTCCGATGAGCTCCCTCTCCCTCGCCGTGCGCGACTCGTCCACGATGCTGCGCCGCAACCTCCTGCACGCGCGGCGCTACCCGTCCCTCACCCTGAACCTGCTGCTCACGCCGGTCATGCTGCTGCTGCTCTTCGTCTACGTCTTCGGCGACGTGATGAGCGCGGGCATCGGCGGCGGCGGCGACGGCCGCTCCGAGTACCTCGCCTACATCGTGCCGGGCATCCTGATGATGACCATCGGCGGCACCGTGGTCGGGACCGCGGTGTCCGTCTCCAACGACATGACCGAGGGCATCATCGCCCGCTTCCGCACGATGGCGATCCACCGCGGGTCCGTGCTCATCGGGCACGTCGTCGGCAGCGTGCTGCAATCGGTCGCCAGCGTGGTCCTCGTGGGTGCCGTCGCCGTGGCCATCGGCTTCCGGTCCACGGACGCCACCGCCCTGGAGTGGCTGGCGGCGTTCGGGCTGATGGCGCTGGTCGCCCTGGCCCTCACCTGGGTCGCGGTCGGGATGGGCCTGGTCAGCCCGAACGCCGAGGCGGCCGGCAACAACGCCATGCCGCTGATCGTCCTGCCGCTCGTCTCCAGCGCCTTCGTCCCGGTCGACGCGATGCCGGGCTGGTTCCAGCCGATCGCCGAGTACCAGCCGTTCACCCCGGCCATCGAGACCCTGCGCGGGCTGCTGCTCGGCAGCGAGATCGGGCACAACGGGTGGCTCGCGGTCGCCTGGTGCGGGGGCCTCACGGTCCTCGGCTACGTCTGGTCCAAGGCGGTTTTCAACCGCGACCCGAAGTAGCCGAGACGACTGCGCGGGCCGCCTCCCGCGGCTCGTCCCGCCCGAGGGCGGCGTACTCCGACACCGCGTCGGAGCACGCCGCCCCGTCCGCGTTCCCGGCCGCCCCCGTGCGCGGCCGGGGAGGAGGCGTCACGGCATCGGGAGCGTGTTCTCCAACCGGGCGAGGACCGTGCCGTCGGGGCCGTACGCGGTGACCGTGACGGGGATCTCGTCACGGTCGAGCCGGCCCGCGTCGACGTGGTACACGCCCCAGCCCGGATCGCCCGGCAGGCTCACCATGCCCGCCTCCCAGGTGCGGTCGGCCGCCGTCACCGTGATCCGCGCGGGTTCGGTGTCGGTGCGCCAGGCGCCCGTGTAGAGCACCCCGTCCTCCGGCAGGTGGTGGTGGCCGCCGCTGAGGCTGTCGGGGCGGATGCCGTCGCCGGCGATCTCCTTGGCCCGCTCGACCGCCTCGTCGAAGGCCGCCCGGTCGCCCCGGACGACGACGTGGTTCTGCCTCCCCTCCGGCAGCAGTCCCAGCAGAGTGCCCTGCCCGATCTCCACCGGCTCGTACGGCTCCACCACCCGCACCCCCGGCGACGCGGCGGGCGCGGACGGCACGGACGGCGACGGCGCGGTGGACGCGGCCGGGGGCGTCCCCACCGGCCCGGTGGTCGGCAGGGGCGGCAGGAGGAGGACGCCGGCGAGGCAGCCCAGCCCGGCCGCGGCCGCCGCGCCCGCCACGGCCCGGCGGCGCTGCCGCCTCCTGCGCCGTCCCTCCCGCAGCACGGCGTCCACGGGCGGCGGGCCCGGGCGCAGGGTGTCGGCCTCGCGGCGCATGGCCTCCGCCAGGCGGGCGGCCTCGTGGTCCATCGGCGCTGTCCCCTCGTGTCCCGCGGTCTCTCCGTGTCCGCCGTGCCCGCCGTGCCCGCTCACCGTCGTGCTCCCGTGCCGGACGCGGTCGCCGTCCGGCCGTTCCCCAGGCCCAGGACGGTGCCGTCGCGGCGCAGTCTCGCCAGGGCGCGGGCGGTGTGGCTCCTGACCGTGCCGATCCGGGTGCCGAGCACCTTCGCGACCTCGGTCTCGCTGCGGTCCTCCAGGAAGCGCAGGACCAACACCGTCCGCTGCCGCGCGGGAAGGCGGCCGAGGGCTCCCAGCAGGAGGTCGCGGTCGACGATCTGGTCGGCCCGGTCGGCGGTCTGGGAGTCCGGGAAGCGGGTGGTCGGCCACTCCCGGATCCGCAGGCGGCGGAGCCGGTCCACATTGGAGTTGATCATGATGCGCCAGACGTAGGCGTCCGGGTCGTCGGCGCGCTGCACGCGCTCCCATCTGGTGTACGCCTTCGCCAGGGATGCCTGCACCAGGTCCTCGGCGTCGTGGTGGTTGCCGGTGAGGAGGTACGCGGTCCGGAGCATGCGGGGCCATCGGTCGGCCACGTACTCGCGGAAGTCCGCCTCCGCGCTCGTCTTCAAACGGGTGCCTCGGTTCGCCGTGGGGGTCGGCCGCCGTGCCGGACGTGGCGTCCGGCACGGCGGCGCGCGTCCGTGGTCGTGGGCGTCGGTCGGTGGACTACCGGGTGGGGAAGTCCATCACCAGCTCGTCGATGACGGTCCCGTCGGGCGCGTGGGCGGTGACGGTGACGGGGGCCCGCCGGGCGTCCAGGGGACCCGCGTCCAGGTGGTAGGTGCCCCAGCCGGGGTTGCCGGGCAGGCGGAGCATCCCGGCGTCGAAGGTGCCGTCGGCGGTCCGGACGGTGATCCGCGCGGGTACGACGTCCGAGCGCCAGGCGCCGGTGAACAGCGAGCCGCGCCCCGGCTCGTAGTGGAGGCCGCCGCTGATGCTGTCGGAGCGGAGGTCGTCCCCGACGATCTCCTTGGCCTGTTCGACGGAGTACCGGAAGCTCTCCGGGCTCCAGTCGACGACGTAGTTCTGGCGGCCCTCCGGCAGCAGCCCCATCAGCGCGCCCTGCCTGATCTCCACCGGCTCGTACGGCCGCACCACCCGCACCCCCGGCGACGTGGACGCCCCGGACGGCGCGCCGTCGTGGGCCTGGCGGACGGTCGCGGTGGCGCGCTCGGGGCCCTGGACCCCGCCCTGCCCCTGCGCGGCCACGGCGGCGCTCTCCAAACCCGTCAGTGCGATGGCGGCGAGCACGGCCGCGGCGAGCCGCTGCTTCCTCATGGTTCCTCCACGTCGTGGCGCGCGGGCGCGCGCCGTCGGTCGGGACCGGGCCGGACGGTGCCCGGCGGCCCCTCTCCTGCCGTCTCCCCCGAGGGGGCGACTTTCGCTGTCACCCCTCAGACGGGAGGAGGGGGCGGGAGCTATGTCAGGGCCGCGGAAGAAATCGAAGATCGAGGAGATCGAGGAGAACGACGGGAGAGGGGACGAGGGAGGGTTCGGGGAAGGCGTCGGGGAAGGGGAGGTCAGCGGGCGGATTCCCCGGCGGTCTCCCGGTCGGGTTCCGGCTCGGAGGCGGCGGGGGCGCCGGGCGTCGGGGCGGGGGCCGGTTCGATGCCGAGGGCGAGGTCGCGGGCGGTCTCCACCTCGCGGCGGAACAGCCGGTACCACATGAAGAGCGCGAAGCCGGCGAAGACGAACCACTGGGCGGTGTAGCCCAGGTTCTGGAACGCCTTGGCGTCCAGTCCGGAGCCCTCCGGCGCGACCGGCGGCACCGCCTTCAGCGGCTCCCGCGTCTCCTGGACGGTGATCCAGGCGTTGTGGACGTCGTAGGGCACCTCGTTGACGAGGGTGGCCGCGCTGATGATGCCGAGCTGCCCGTCGGGCAGGGCGCCGGTGCGCACGCCCTGGGAACTCTGGCTCTCCGGGGCCTGGAGCACGCCGGTCACGGTCACCTCGCCGCCCGGCGCCTCGGGCACCCGGGAGGGGTCCGCCGCGCCGGGCAGCCAGCCGCGGACGACGGGCAGGGCCCGGTCGCCGTCGATGCGCAGCATGGTCAGGACGTAGAAGCCGTCGCGGCCGTCGACGCGGCGCTCGGGCACCAGGAACTCGCGGTCGAGGTCGTAGCGGCCGGTGGCCCGGGCCGGCTCTCCGAGGGTGTCCTCGGTGAGGGGCAGCAGGTCGTCCAGCGGCCGGGTCTCGGCGTCCGAGATCCCGTCGGCGGTGCGTTCCCGCCGGTCCTGGTGCGAGTCCACGCGGTCCTCGAAGCGGTCCAACTGCCAACTCCCCATGAAGAGGCAGACAGGGAGCGACAGCAGCAGGAAGAGGTTGATCGCCCACCAGCGCGGGGTCAGCAGGAACCGGTACACGCCCTCAACGGTACGGTGGCGCCTCGGGCCCGGCCCACTCGCCCCCACCGCGCGCCCTCCGCGTGGCGCGGCCGACCGGCGCCGCCGTCACGCGGCCGGGAGGGGGCCGGTGCGGTAGACCGTCCCCGCACAGGCGTTCGGGATCTGGACGTCGAGTTGGGGCTCCCCGGCCGCCGGCACGTAGCGGAGGACCACCGTGGGCGAGGAGGTGCCGCCCTGGCCGCCGGAGGCGTCGTAGCCGAGCTGGGGGCTGACGCCGCTGTTGGGCTCCTGCACGGTGTCGCCGCCCTCGCCGCTGTCGGGGCTGCCCGTGCCGCCGGTGGTGGTCCCGCCGTCGCCTCCGCCGGCGTCCCCGGTGCCGCCCGCGTCGCCGGTGCCCCCGGTTCCGCCGGTGCCGCCGGTGCTCCCGGTTCCGCCGCCGGGGGTCGGGTCCGGGTCGGGGGCCCGGCACCCGGTGGTGCCGCCCTCGTTCGGCACCCAGGCGAACTGCACCACGTAGGACTGTCCGGGCTCCAGGATGATCGAGGCGGGCTCGGTCGCCGGGTCGGGCAACCGGGCCGCCCTGTCCCCGGGGGTGTGGTGGACGACGCTGACGGCGGCGGGGTCGGCTCCGCCGAGCGCGGTCGCGCTGACCGTGTCGGGGCCCTCGACGCGGCAGGAGGAGTCGGAGACGTTGACGATCCGGAACGAGCCGTACATCTGGCCGTTGACGTCGGCCGGTCCCACGCTGGAGCCGCCGTCGCCGAGTTGGGAGCGCAGACAGCTCGGCGAGGTGGGGCCGAGGGTGTCGTTGGCGTCGGGGCCGGCCGAGCTGTCGGCTCCGGAGGAGTCCTTCGGCTTCGCCCGATCGTCCGGGTCGCCGTCGTCCCCGAACTTCCGGTCGGAGTCGCGGCCGGTGGCGTTGCCGCCCTCGCCGCCTCCCCCGGTGGCCTCCTGCCGGTGGCTGCCGGCGGTGTTGGCGGTGTTGCCGTCCATGACCCGGGCGACCACGCCGGTCTGGGTCAGGACGGGGGCGGCGACGCCGACGACGAGGGCGGCGGCGACCGCGCCGACCGTCATCTGCCGGCGGCGGGCGCGGCGGGCGGGCACGGCCCGGTGCAGGCGGTCGAGGGCGTCGGGCGACGGCTCGACGCCCCGCACCACGTCGTGCATCAGCAGCCGCAGCGCCTGTTCGTCCATCCCCAACAGGTCCCGCTCGGGGGTCTCCCGCTCGGTGTCCCGCGCGGGTGGCTCCCCTTCGGGCAGGTCCCGTTCGGCGTCCCGCGCGGGGGCGTCCGACCCCCGGTCGCCGCGCGGCTCGTCGCCGCCCGGCTCGTGTCCGGGTCCGTGGTCGCCGTGCGGGTCGCGCCGTTCCTCGTGCAGTCCGTCGCCGCTCATGCGGGCGCCTCCATGGCGACTCGCAGGGCCGCGATGCCCCGCGAGCCGTAGGCCTTCACCGAGCCCAGCGATATGCCGAGCGTCTCGGCCACCTGGGCCTCGGTCATGTCCGCGAAGTACCGCAGGACCAGTACCTCGCGCTGACGGCGCTGGAGCTTGCGCAGCGCCCTCTTCAGCTCGTCCTGCTCGATGCGCGCGTACGCGCCCTCCTCCGCGCTGGCCATGTCGGGCATCGGCTTGGAGAGCAGCTTGAGTCCGAGGATGCGGCGGCGCAGCGTGGAGCGGGAGAGGTTGACGACGGTCTGCCGCAGGTACGCCAGCGTCTTCTCCGGCTCCCTCACACGGCTGCGCGCCGAGTGCACGCGGATGAACGCCTCCTGCACGACGTCCTCACAGGAGGCGGTGTCGTCGAGCAGCAGGGCGGCGAGCCCGAGCAGGGAACGGTAGTGAGCGCGGTAGGTCTCGGTGAGGTGGTCGACAGTGGTGCCCGCTGCCATCGCGCCGTCAACGTCCCTCGACTGCGCGGGGAGCGACGTCGTCCGGGACGCCGACCAGGGAGCGATCACGGGCATGCCCCTGTCCGGCGTGCCGCCACGCCCCGGGACCCGTACGGGCGCTGTCGCGATTCCGAGTGCCTCTGCCACGCTTGTTGGACACGCTGCCCCCCGTCAGGGTTGTACGCGTGGGCCATCGTTCTTGACGATGTGCCGAACGACCACATGCGCACCACCTCTTCCTCTGCGCCGCCGTCTGGCGTCATCGAGTTCCGGCAGTGGGAAGAGAGACGCCAGTGCCCGGACCATGGTTCCAGGACGTGCGGAGGCAAAATCCTCACGTAGAAGCTCGACCCGGATCAAGCGGTTACGGGGTAGGACTTCATTACAAGTCCTTCACAACCTTCGCGCGGCGTGCGCGAACACCCCCGCGGCAGGCCCTTTGGGGTGGTGTGTCCGGGTTTCGGCTCAACGCGGGAGAGGGGCGGCCGGTTCAGGCCCGGTTCGCGGTCAGTTCGGCCGCGATCAGCTCACCGATCTGCGCGGTGTTCAGCGCGGCGCCCTTGCGCAGGTTGTCGCCGCACACGAACAGCTCCAGCGCCCGCGGGTCGTCCAGGGAACGCCTGACGCGCCCCACCCAGGTCGGGTCGGTGCCGACGGCGTCGGCGGGGGTGGGGAACTCCCCCGCGGCCGGGTCGTCGCACACCACCACGCCCGGCGCGTTCGCCAGGATCTCGTGCGCCTTCTCCACCGACACCTCGTTCTCGAAGCGGGCGTGCACGGAGAGCGAGTGGGTGGTGATCACGGGGACGCGGACGCAGGTGGCGGTGACGCGCAGCCGCGGCAGCCCCAGGATCTTCCGCGACTCGTTACGGACCTTCAGCTCCTCCGACGTCCAGCCGTCCTCCGCCAACGATCCGGCGAAGGGCACCACGTTGAGCGCGATCGGCGCCGGGTAGGGACCGGTGTCGCCCACCGCCCGCCGCAGGTCGCCGGGCTGGGTGCCCACCTCGGTGCCGACGACGGCGGCGAGCTGCTCGCGCAGGGTGTCCACGCCCCGCTTGCCGGAGCCGGAGACGGCCTGGTACGAGGCGACGACCAGCTCGTCCAGGCCCCACTCCGCGTGGAGGGCGCCCATCGCGACGATCATCGACAGCGTGGTGCAGTTGGGGTTGGAGACGATCCCGCGCGGCCGGACCCGCGCCGCGTGGGCGTTCACCTCGGGCACCACCAGCGGAACGTCCGGGTCCATCCGGAACGCGCCGGAGTTGTCCACCACCACCGCGCCCTTGGAGACCGCCACCGGCGCCCACCGGGCGGAGACCTCGTCGGGCACGTCGAACATCGCGACGTCGACCCCGTCGAAGACCTCCTCGCCCAGCGCGAGGACCTCCACCTCCTCACCGCGCACGGTCAGCTTGCGGCCCGCCGAGCGCGGCGAGGCGACGAGACGGATCTCGCCCCAGACGTCCGCGCGCTCCGACAGCAGCCCCAGCAGCACGGTGCCGACGGCGCCGGTCGCGCCGACGACGGCCAGCGTGGGCCGGTCGGCGCGATCGGCGCCGGCACGGGGGAGGCCCCCGCCGGGAATCATCGCCCGGTGCCTCCGTAGACGACCGCCTCGTCGCTCTCGCTGTCCAGCCCGAACGCGGTGTGCACGGCCCGGACCGCGTCGTTGACGTCGTCCTTGCGGGTCACGACCGAGATGCGGATCTCGGAGGTGGAGATCAGCTCGATGTTGACCCCGGCGCCCGACAGCGACTCGAAGAAGGCCGCCGTGACGCCCGGGTTGGTCTTCATGCCCGCGCCGACCAGCGAGATCTTGGCGATCTGGTCGTCGTAGCGCAGGGAGTCGAAGCCGATGGCGCCCTTGGCCTTCTCCAGCGCCTCGATGGCGCCGCGCCCGTCGTCCTTGGGCAGGGTGAAGGAGATGTCCGTCAGTCCGGTGGACGCGGCGGAGACGTTCTGCACCACCATGTCGATGTTCAGCTCGGCGTCCGCGAGCACACGGAAGATCTTCGCGGCCTCGCCCGGCTTGTCCGGCACACCGACGACCGTGATCTTGGCCTGGGACGTGTCGTGCGCGACGCCCGAGATGATCGCCTGCTCCATCGGCTGGTCCCCTTGCGGTTCGTTGCTGACCCACGTGCCCGGCAGCCCGGAGAAGGACGAGCGGACATGGATCGGGATGTTGTAACGGCGTGCGTACTCGACGCAGCGGTGCAGCAGCACCTTGGAACCGGAACTGGCCAGTTCCAGCATGTCCTCGAACGAGATCCAGTCGAGCTTGCGGGCCTTCTTCACGACCCGCGGGTCGGCGGTGAAGACGCCGTCCACGTCGGTGTAGATCTCGCACACCTCGGCGTTCAGCGCGGCGGCCAGCGCCACCGCGGTGGTGTCCGAGCCGCCCCGGCCCAGGGTGGTGATGTCCTTCTTGTCCTGCGAGACGCCCTGGAAGCCGGCGACGATGGCGATGTTGCCCTCTTCCAGCGCGGTCTGGATGCGGCCCGGCGTGACGTCGATGATGCGGGCCTTGTTGTGGACGGAGTCGGTGATGACGCCGGCCTGGCTGCCGGTGAACGACTGCGCCTCGTGGCCCAGGGCTTTGATCGCCATCGCCAGCAGAGCCATGGAGATCCGCTCCCCGGCGGTCAGCAGCATGTCGAACTCGCGCCCCGACGCGATCGGGGACACCTCTCCCGCGAGGTCGATCAGCTCGTCCGTCGTGTCACCCATCGCCGACACCACGACGACCACCTGGTGGCCGTTCTTCTTGGCTTCGACGACTCGCTTGGCGACGCGCTTGATGCCCTCGGCATCGGCAACGGAGGAGCCGCCGTACTTCTGCACGACAAGGCCCACGTGCGCTCCTCGAACTTTCGTCTTCCGTGGTTCCCGTCCGGGAGTCCACCGGTCGGTTCAGTCTAACGAGCGGGCCTCCACGACCCCGCCCCTGCCACATCGTGAGACGCCCTTCTCACGGGCGGCGCGGCGCAGCGCCCCGTCGCACCGGCTCAGCGACGACCCCTGCCCGTTCGCCGGCCCTTCACACGGAAATGTTGGGCAGGTCACACCCGGGACGCGGGGGCGGCGGGCGCATGACGGCACTCCGACGCGGGTACTGCGAACAGCTCAAAAGCATCAGATGCCGTCAGAGGCTGACGAGAGGTAGGAATGCGATGAAACACGCGGCGCGCACGGCGCTGGTCCTGGCGGGCGCCGGGGCCGGTGCGGCGGCCCTGCGCAGGCTCGCGTCCCCGCCGACGGACCCGCGGCGCGGCGAGCGCTGGATGGTGGTCACCATCGACCGTCCCCCCATGGACGTGCTCCCCGAGGGCAGGCCGCCCCGGCCCCTGGACGAGTTCGGCGACGCCCTGGAGATCACCGTGCGGCCCGCCCCCGGCGACCGCGGCACCGAGCTGGCGGCGCGACTGCGCGGAGGGGTCTCGCCCGCCCGGACCTCCCTGCCGTCCCGGCTCGCGGGCAAGGACCCGCGCCAGGAGGTCCGGCGCGCGCTGCGCGAGGCCAAGTCCCTGTTGGAGACCGGCGAGGTGATGCGGTCCGACGCGCCCCCCACCGCGCGGGAGGAGACCATCGGCGGCAGGATCGTCGGGCTGGCGTCCCGGCGCTCCGGAGGGGAGGGCGTGCTGTGAGGGCCGTGTGCTGGGAAGGCGTGAACAAGCTGTCCGTCGAGCAGATCCCCGACCCGGAGATCCGCAACGAGCAGGACGTGATCGTACGGCTGCTGGCGAGCACCACCTGCGGCTCCGACCTCCACCTGATCGGCGGCTACATCCCGGCGATGAAGGCCGGGGACGTGATCGGACACGAGTTCGTCGGCGAGGTCGTCGAGGTCGGTCCGGAGGTCCGCCGCCACAAGGTCGGCGACCGGGTCGTGGTGTGCTCCTTCATCGGGTGCGGACGCTGCTGGTACTGCCGGAACGACCTGTGGTCGCTGTGCGACAACACCAACACCAACCCCGGCATCGGCCAGACCCTCTTCGGCTACGAGACCGCCGGGATCTTCGGCTACTCGCACGCCATGGGCGGCATCCGCGGCAGCCACGCCGAGTACGTCCGCGTGCCCTTCGCCGACTACGGCGCCTTCCCGATCCCCGAGGGCGTGGACGACATCAGCGCCCTGTTCGCCTCCGACTCCGTCCCCACCGGCTGGATGGGCGCCGACCTGGGCGGGGTGAGGCCCGGTGACGTGGTGGCGGTGTGGGGCTGCGGCGCGGTCGGGCAGATGGCCGCGCGGGCGTCGTTCCTCAAGGGCGCGGAGCGGGTTGTCTGCATCGACCGCATCCCCGAGCGGCTGGCGATGACCGAGCGGTACGTCGGCGCCGAGGTGATCGACTACACCACCACCGACGTCGCCGCCGAGCTGCGCGAGCGCACCGGCGGCCGAGGCCCCGACGTGTGCATCGAGGCGGTCGGCATGGAGGCCCACAGCACCGGCCCGGACTACCTGTACGACCAGGTCAAGCAGCAGCTGAGGCTCCAGACGGACCGTCCCACCGCCGTGCGCCAGGCCATCCACGCCTGCCGCAAGGGCGGCTCGGTCTTCGTCCTGGGCGTCTTCGGCGGGGCGGTCGACAAGTTCCCGCTGGGCATGGTGGTCAACAAGGGCCTGACGCTGCGCGGCGCCCAGATGCACGGCCAGCGGTACATCCCGATGCTGCTGGAGCGCATCGCGAAGGGCGAGATCGGCACCGCGCACCTGGCCACCCACCCCATGTCCCTGGACGACGCGCCCAAGGGCTACGACATGTTCAAGCACAAGAAGGACGGCTGCGTGCGGGCGGTCTTCCGTCCGTAAGGCCCCCGATCGCGCACGCGCGCCGGGACGCGCGGCCCACGCGCCTCGCGCGCCCGTGCGCGAGGGCGGCGGCCCCGGAACGCCCCGGCCCGACGGTTTCCGGAGCCGCACGGGAGGGTGGGCGGGTCGTACCGACCCGCCCGTTCCTCGGACGCAGCTCCCCGAGCCCGCATCCCGGCGCCCGGAGTCCGGAGCCCGAGCCCCGCGAACGGCAAACTGTTGACCGACTCCTCGCGCGTCCGGGCGAAGCCGCCGCCCCTCCCCCACTCCCCGCCGACGCGCCGCGCGGGGCCGGGCCGGCGAGCGCCGACCACCGTCCCGAACCGGCCGGCGCACACCCGCGCCGGGAGGACGCGCCCGCCCAACTCCTGCCGCGCGCACCCCGCTTCCCCGCGGCGGCGTGTCGCCCGTTCGGGGCGTCCGCTCCCGTGCCCGCCGCCTCCGCCGGCGCAGGCCACGGCCCCGTTCCCCTATACCAGCAGACGCGTCGCCGATGTCCTGCCCTTGGCGAGCCCGGCCGGCATCCACCACTCTGTGTGGTGGCTTCGAAACCCTCGGCACAACCAGGAGGTCAGCCCATGGCCACGGCCAGGCGACGCGCCGACAGTGAACGGCTCAAGGTCGCGGAGGAGGCGGCGGACGAGCTGCGGAAGGCACTGCACGGCGCGGGCGTCACGCTGCCGTCCCTCCGCGTCGACCTCGTCTCGTACGCGGGCGAGACCGTCGATCCGCCGCTGGTGGAGCTGGGGCGCTGCACGCCCGACGTGGCCCTGCGGCTGGCCGAGGCCCTCACCCGGACCGGCCGGGGCCCCGGGGACGAGGCGCGGTGATCGCGCCACCGGCGGGAACGGACTTCCCGGCGGGGCCGTACAACCCTCGGACCGCCCGAGGAGTCTTCCGTACGCTGCACGCCCGCCCCGCTCCGGGTCGACCTCCGCTCTCCCCGGAACGAACGGGGGCGTGACACGCACCCTCTTCGGTCCGGGGTGCCCCACCGCGCCCCCAGGCGACAGGAGCCTCCCGCATGCGCCAGTACGTCCGCCTCGCCCTGGCGACAGCCGCCACGGCCTCGCTGACGACCGGTCTCCTCGTCCTCGCCCCCGTCTCGGCGTCCGCGGCACCGGCCAGGCACTACGACGACTTCAACGGCGACGGCCACCGGGACATCGCGTACCGGCACGCCTACAGCGGCGTGGTCGACTCGACCGGCGGGTGGAAGGGCGGCGCCGTCGTGGTCGTGTACGGCGGCGCCCGAGGGCTCGACACCTCGCGCACCCAGGTGGTGCACCAGGACAGTCGCGGCGTGCCCGGTGTGGGCGAGGAGGACGACCAGTTCGGCGAGAGCCTGGCGAGCGCCGACCTGAACAAGGACGGCTACGCGGACCTCGTCGTCGGCAACCCCTCGGAACACGTCGGCGACCACGAGTACCGCGGCTCGGTGACCATCCTGTGGGGCTCCGCGACCGGCCTCTCCGGAGGAACCGGCCTGTCGGTGAAGAGCGGCGCGTACGGCCACTTCGGCCGCGACGTGGCCATCGGCGACTTCACCGGCGACGGCTCGCCCGACCTGGCGGTCCTCGGCGGCCAGGAGGCCTGGCTGTACCGGGGCGGATTCGCCGAGTCCGGCACCACGGGCACCGTCGGCAAGATCGACAAGACGGGGGCGGGCTGGTACTCCACGGCCGGCCTGGCCGCGGGCAAGGTCAACGGCGACGGCAAGGCGGACCTGGTGATCCTCGGCCTCCAGGCGTCCGGCACCGACTGGAACGTCCGCGCCTGGTTCCTCAAGGGCACCTCCACCGGCCTCTCCTCGGGCACGACCAAGACGCTCGCCACGGGGCAGAACGACTTCGGGACGAACGCCGTCATCGCGGACTTCGACAAGGACGGTTACGGGGACATCGCCGTCGGCGAGCCCGACGAGAGCGGCGGCAAGGGCGCGGTGAACGTCTGGTACGGCACCTCGTCCGGCCCCGGCACCCGCTCGGCGAAGTTCACGCAGGCCACCACCGGTGTCTCGGGCACGCCCGAGGCCGACGACAACTTTGGCTACGACCTGTCGGCCGCGGACTCCAACGGCGACGGCTACGCGGACCTGGTGGTGGGCGTCCCGCACGAGGACGTCGACGGCATGGAGGACCAGGGCACCGTCCACGTCTTCCGCGGCGGCTCCGGCGGTCTCTCCGGCTCCCGCTCCTCCGTGGTCGCGCAGTCCGTCACGGGCGGCTCCCGGGACCACGAGTCCTTCGGCCACGCCCTCCGGCTGCGCGACACCAACGCCGACGGCAGGGCGGACCTCGCCATCGGCGCGGCCTCCGGCGGCCACGTCCTGCCCGGCGCGTCCGGCGGTCCGACGGCCGGCGGCTCGTACGAGCTGCCCGACCTGGGCGGCTCCTTCCTCGACGACTGATCCCGGCCTGATCCCGGCCTGGCCCCGGCCGCCGACTCGCGGGCG